>JAZSFM010000139.1:0-4734 GCA_045532215.1 Eubacteriales bacterium
GAAAAAGTAGGGAATTTGCTAATGTTTTCTTGTAGAAAGTCCGTGAAGGGGGCGTGGGGAAAACTTCTTCCAAGAAGTTTTCCCCACGAATCTTACAAAGAAAGGAGAGATTGCAATGGCAGAGTTTGATGCAAATTTTATGCAGGGTCCAATGGATGAGATTGGCATGGTAAAGCTTTCGGGCAACATTGAGCACGTCATTTATGCCAATGACGAAAACGGGTATGCCATTTGCGATCTTGGCACCGACACCGATGAGATTGTCACCATCACAGGCACGCTCCCGTATATTGGAGAGGGAGACGTTGTCACCGTTTGGGGCAAGTGGGTGCACAACCCCAAGTATGGGCGGCAGTTCAAGGTTGAGCAAGCCGAAAAACAACTGCCTGCCGATAAGGCATCGATGCTACGCTATCTCGGTTCGGGAACCATCAAGGGCATTGGCCCTAAAACGGCACAACGCATCATCGATGCGTTTGGCGAAGAAGCGTTCGACGTGATTGAAAATCACCCCGATTGGCTTGCCGAAATTCACGGCATTACGCCCAAGCGTGCAAGAGAAATTTCCGAGGAGTTCAAAAACAAGGCGGGCATTCGATCGGCAATGCTTTTCTTCCGCGAGTATTTCGGAGCGGTTACAACTGTGCGCATCTACAAAAAGTGGGGCAGCAGCGCGGTAGACGTTGCCAAAAACAACCCTTATATGCTCTGCGAGGAGATTGAGGGCATCGGCTTTGAAAGAGCCGACCGCTTGGCGATAAAGCTCGGTCTTGCACTCGATTCTCCCGACCGCCTCTGTAGTGGTGTTAAGCATCTGCTTACCACAAATGCCCATCAAAACGGGCACGTTTGCCTGCCGCGTGAAAATCTTGTGGCGGGTGCGGCAAAACTCCTCGAAGCCCCCGCAGAAGCAGTAGATGGAGCGATCTCTGCGCTTCAAATTAAGAAGAAAATTCAAATCGTACTGTTTGATGGTGTAGAATATGTCTATGAGCGTCAAGCATACGAGGATGAAAGATACATTGCGCGCAAGTTGACACTTCTTGACAAGGTCTGCGACGTGATGAACACCGAAAATATCGATGCCTTTATCAAGCGTGAGGAGCGCGAGAGCGGCATCCAATATGCAAAAGAGCAACGCCGTGCCATCTTTGCAGCACTGGAGAGTGGCGTGATGCTGCTCACGGGTGGCCCCGGAACGGGTAAAACCACCGTTGTACGTGCGCTTTTGCACATTTTTGACAGTATGGGGCTCAAGGTTGCCCTCTCGGCACCTACGGGACGCGCATCAAAGCGCCTATCCGCGTCCACCTCCTGCGAGGCCAAGACCATCCATCCTCTCTTGGAATACGGAGGCGACGAGACCGGCGGTCACGCACATTTCCAACGCAACGAAAATAATCTACTCGACGAGCACGCCATCATTGTGGATGAAGCATCAATGGTCGATAACGCGCTGATGGCCTCTCTTTTGCGTGCTGTCAAGCCCGGTGCGCGACTTGTTATCATAGGTGATGCCGATCAGCTCCCCTCGGTTGGAGCGGGCAACGTGCTCTGCGATCTTTTGGCAAGCGCAAAGTTTGCCACCGTGCGTCTTGATGAAATTTTCCGTCAGGCACAACAGAGTTTGATAGTTACCAACGCGCACGCTATCAACCACGGGCAGATGCCGCGTCTTGATGCAAAAGATAATGACTTCTTCTTTTTGCCACGCGCCAATGATCGCGAGATTGCCGAAACCGTGGCACAGTTGTGCAGCATCCGTCTACCGCGCACCTACGGCGAGATGGGTGTCAAGGGCGTGCAGGTCATCGCGCCGTCTCGCCGCGGTGAGACGGGAACCGAGCACCTCAACGTGCTACTCCAAAGCGTGCTCAATCCTGCATCCGATAGCAAACGTGAGTATAAATTTCGCGAGATCGTCTTCCGCGAGGGCGACCGCGTCATGCAAATAAAGAACAACTACGACCTTTACTGGGAGCGCGAGGACGGCTCTTGGGGCAACGGTGTGTTCAACGGTGACATCGGTACCATTCTGCGCATCGACTATGCCGATGAAAAAATGCAGATTGAATTTGACGACCGCCTTGCAGATTACGATTTTAATATGCTTGATGAGCTTGAGCCGGCTTATGCCGTAACGGTGCACAAAAGTCAGGGCAGTGAATATCCTATTGTAGTCCTGCCGCTCGGCTCTGCTGCCGAAATGCTGCTCTCGCGCAATCTTTTTTACACGGCTGTCACCCGTGCGCAAAACATGGTCATTCTTGTGGGGCGCGAAGAAAAAGTTCGCACAATGGTTGAAAATAATCGACAGTCGATGCGATACACAGGGCTTTGCCATTGGATTTGCGAGGTAGAGTGATGCGCCGCATGAACTATTTGCGTGATCTTTTGTTTCCACCAAAATGTGCGGCTTGTCACACGCTTTTAGAGTGGACCTCTCCCACCGATGGGAGCGCTCCTTCGATTTGCCCTACTTGCCTTGCCGAGTGGGAGAGTGAGACGCTGGAAACCTGTGGTATTTGTACCTTGAAGGTAAGCGAGTGCCAATGTATGCCCGAGCGTATGCGTAAGGCAAAGTGTATGGGCTTTGGAAAATTGGTTTACTACGTTCCCAGCAAACGTATGCTTGTGCAAAATCGACTCATTTACCTCATCAAGCGCAAAAATCATGACCGCGCGTATGCTTTTCTTGCTGAACGTCTTTCTGAAATGGCCGAGGATATTATAAAAGAACAGGGATGGGCGAAAGAGGACGTCGTGGTCACTTATCTGCCGCGAACGCGGCGTGCACACCTGCAAAACGGCATCGACCAAGCAGCCGAGCTTGCCCGTCGCGTAGCAGAAAATTGCACGCTTGAAATGAAACCCTTGCTTTGTCGCAGACGCGGCGGTGAGGAGCAGAAAAAACTCACACCTGTAGAGCGTATTCGCAACGCGCGCAGCTCTATCGATTTACGAAGGAATGCGGACTGCCGCGACAAGGTGGTGCTTCTTGTTGATGACATCGTTACCACGGGCAACGGAATGGCGCGTTGCACAAAACTCTTGCGTCGCGCAGGATGTCGCGCCGTTTGGGCACTTACGGTAGCGTCGGATGTCTATAACAAGGATTTGCATTGACATCTTTTATCTGCGCTTCAGAATTTTTGAAAAAGATATTGATTTTGATGGGAAAATAATGTATAATAAACTCGAAGAACTATAAGAAGAAGGGAGGTCTTGCTCGTGAAAAAAGCAGAACAAGCAAAGAATGCGGCAAATATTCGCCAAAACTCTGCAGGGCGTGCGCAAAAGCGTGGGCGTCAGGGGCTTTTGGAGCGTGCAAAATCTTTCACGCAAAAGTTCCAACTCAGCCGCAACATTGGCATTGACCTCGGCACCGCAACCGTTCTGGTTTACGTGCAGGGCAAGGGCATTGTGCTCCAAGAGCCCTCGGTGGTGGCGATTGACACCAACACCGACCGCATTCTTAAGGTGGGCATCGAAGCGCAACAGATGCTCGGCCGTACTCCGGGCAACATCGTAGCGGTAAGACCTTTGCGCGACGGTGTCATCAGCCAATACGAGGTCACCCTCAAAATGATTCAGTATTTCATTCGTCGCGCTTGCGGAAATCTCTTTTTCCAACCCAGCGTTATGATTTGTATTCCCTCCGGCATTACCGAGGTAGAAGAAAAAGCCGTGCTCGATGCCGCACGCGAGGCAGGCGCGCAAAAGACCTACCTGATTGAAGAGCCCGTTGCCGCCGCCATTGGCGCAGGGTTGAACATCTATGCCCCTATTGGCAATATGGTTGTTGATATCGGCGGTGGAACGACAGACGTAGCCGTTCTTTCGCTTGGCGGCGTGGTTGTATCGCGCTCCACCAAGATTGCGGGCGACAAATTCGACGAGGCAATCATTCGTTACGTTAGAAGAAAATACAACGTGCTCATTGGCGAGCGAACCGCAGAGGCAGTCAAAAAGCAGATTGGTGCAGTTTACGATCACCCCGAAGCCGTACACGTAGAAGTAAAGGGAAGATGCATCCGTCAAGGACTTCCCAAGGTCATCACCATCAGCTCCAAGGAGATGATTGAGGCGCTTGCCGAACCCGTAACGGCAATTCTCGATGCCATTTGCTGGGTAATCGAAAACACGCCACCCGAGCTGCTTGGCGACATTTTACATAACGGCATTGTAATGACGGGAGGCGGAAGTCTGCTTTACGGCTTCGACCAGCTTGTCACGCAGGTAACAGGTATTAAGACACGCGTTGCAAAAGATGCGGTATCCTGTGTAGCGATCGGCACGGGCAAATCTCTTGACAACCTCGACCTTTTGCAAGAGGGCGCTATCAATATCTCCAGAGATAAGAGAAGCCGCGTTTGACGCGAGCGCAAACGTTTAGTGACTCCGTAAGAAAGTTTTTGATGAACCTTTTTTCAAAAAGGTTCCGCCCTCAAGGCGCGTAGCCTTGTCGCCGTCCGCAGACGGCGAAACAAAACCCCGGCGTTTCTTTTGGATAGGGTTTTCTTTGCGCCTCCTTTTTGCAAAGTAAAGCCGGCTATGGTGTTGAGTCAACAAACGATTTATTTACTCACAAAGACTTGTCAGCCACTTTTTTCTTTTGGCATTGTAGGCGCAAAAGAAAAAAGTTAGCAAAAAAGAAAAGCGCCGCTAATGGGGGGCGCTGCCCCTCCACCCCGCAAGCTTTTGAAAAAGCTTGACCAAAACTTGCTCACGGGG
>JAZSFM010000155.1:0-5105 GCA_045532215.1 Eubacteriales bacterium
ATCGTCCCGAGGCAGAGCGCGTTCTTTCCGATCTGCGCCGCCGTTTCAGTGCATCTCGCGGCAGACTCTTGCTCTCTCACGATGAACTGATGCAACTCCGCCGCCGCGCAAAGGAAGAAACAGAACTTGCCGAGTATCTCAAGTCCCTCAAAGCAGAATACGGCACTACTTCAGTGGCTTTCAAGTCCGAACCCATCGTTGCCGCGATGACGCGCAGTGCACAAGCGCTTGCCGATGATCTTGCCGCATCTTCCGAAAAAATGCTTGCTTTTTCCACCCTTTATCGCGTAACGGGTGATAAAAAATATTGCGAACGCGCCGCCGCCGAGTGTGAAGCACTCGCTGCCTTCAGCGATTGGAACTCTGATTTGATGTCCTCTGTTGGCGCGGTTTGCTTTGCGGTTGCCATTTGCTACGACTGGTGCCACCACGTTTGGAGCGAGGGCAGAAAAGCCATCATCGAACGCGCAATGCTGCGCAACGGTATGAGAGTTGGTCTTGAATGTTACGACGGCAAGAGACGTATGTGGATTGAGGGCGGAAGCGCCGCAGCCGTTGTTAATGCCGGTATGCTTGCAATGGCACTGGCACTGGCCGATATCTATCCCGAAACCTCTCTCAAACTCATCAATCGCATTCTCCGCAACGTAGAACCTTGCTTCGCATCTTACGCTCCCGATGGCGGATATAGCGAAGGCGTTGCCGCTTGGGAAAAGAGCTCTCGTGCACTCGCACTCGTTATCGCAATGCTCCAAAAAGCGTGCGGAAGCGACTACGGACTCGCATATGCTCCCGGATTTTCCGCAACAGGATATTTTGCAATCGCTACCGAGACCGCAAACGGTATGTGGAACTTCCATAACAGTGCCGCAGTTTCTACCGACACTTCGATGATGTTCTGGATGAGCGAGCAATATAATATTCCTACTTACGCTTACATTCGCCGTCAACAACTTATCGGCGGTGCAAAGCGTGTTAGCCCCTTTGATATTATTTTCTACACACCCGTTGACGCTTCCTTCGAGCCCACTCTTGCGTGGGATACCGTTTACCGCAAGGCAGGTCTTGCCATTATGCGTTCAGGTTGGGGAAGTGAAGATACTTTTGTTGGTCTGCACGGTGGTGCAAACGATGAAGTCAACGGCGACCTTGATGCAGGTAGCCTGATTTTGGATATGGCAGGTGTACGCTTCTTCTGTGAAACGGGCGGTATCGAAACTATCCCCGTGATGATGCGCCGCCGCGCTGCAGGACAAAACACCATAGTAGTCAATCCCGCAGCCGAGCCCACACCCGACCAAGAGCCACACGCAAATACAAAAATCGTTGAAATGAAGGGACGCGAAGACCGCATTTATGCCGTTGTTGATATGGCATCTACCAACAAAAACATTCTGCGCGGCAAGCGTGGCGTCATGCTGACCGATAACCGTACCACGGTTGTGATTCAGGATGAACTTGTGCTGACTGCTCCCGGCGAAATTCTGTGGACGGTTTACACGCCTGCAGAGGTTGAACTTTCTAACGGTGCTAAAGTTGCAAAACTGACAGTTGGGGATAAGGTTCTCAAATGCCAAATCGGTGGTTTTGGCAAAGCAAAATTTGCAGCCGAAAAGGTAGAGAATAGCGACCTGACTCGCTTGTTTATCAAGGCAGAGGTAAAAGATCGTCTCCGCCTCTCTGTTGCCGCAAAGGTGATTGGCGGAGGGGAAGACTTCTCTCAAAAACTTTACGAGGTTGCTCCCATGAGCACTTGGGATGATGTTGAATAAAAATAAAATGGTATAAAACATAAAAATAAGACCCGCAGAAATCTGCGGGTCTTTGTTGTTTATTGATTAGTATGTTGCCTTAATAGCATCTGCGGTGCCGTACCAGATCATCTTGCCAAATTTGCCGATTTTCCAGTCGGAGTCTTCTTCATCCTTATCTTTTTCTGCATATTCTTTTACATCTTCCCAAGCAGCTTTTGCAGCGTCAGCATCCTCAAAGTAGATGACGGTAACGTGTTGAAGTTTGTCGTCAACAATTTTGGAGCCGGTAATAACGTCATTGATTCCGTCAACGCCCAATACCTTAAGAGCGAAGGGGATAACAAGATCGTCATGAGCTGCCTTGTAATCGTTTTCCTTCAAAGAAGCGATTGCCTTCTCAGGATCAGAGTTGGGGAAAAAGCAAGAAGCGAGGGTGAAAACGGAAAGGGTGAGTACGAGGGCCAGAGCGATGAGTTTGATTGTTTTTTTCATAATAGTGTCTCCTTTTCAAAGTGCGTATTTATTGGATACATCCATATTATAGCACAAAAACGCACCTTTGTCAATACAAAAATGCGTTTTTTTCTGAAAAAGTTGAGATGTGCGTTATATTCGAATATTTTCCAACTCCATTTTTCTTTTTGAAAAGTATGTAACATGTAATCTGTTGGCAAAATGTTTTCTATATGATTTCCATAATACTCTTTTCTTCCTATTTTGTTTTCCTTTTGGGATTTTACGGAGTTGTTTGAATCATAAATATTTGGGGTGAGCAGCCGCCACCGACTTTTTTAATGTCTCCAATTTTAACGCATAATCCTCACCTAAAATTCGCGTTCTTTTTCTTCTGCTTATTCCTCTTTGACCTAACTTTTCCATATCTTTAAGCACAGGAGCAAAATCTAACACAAACGAATTTTTACCATCTTTTTCTTTACTGAGTTCATATTCCAAAATGTTAAACAAGTTATTTACAGCTTTAGGCCCGGCAACCATAATGGTGATCTCGGAAAGAGCAATTCTATATGCTTCTTCCACCGACCTCGTAGGGTTATTTTTTTTGTATAAATGTATTGCATCTACAACAGCTCTATAGTTGTGCTTTTTATCAAAATCTCCTATATGAAAATGACCTACACCAATCAACAAGCAAGCATATCCATAAGGATGTTTTTCTTCATCATAAGCTCGAGCGGCGCAATTGACAAATTTATACGCAAGGATTAAATCTTCCTTATAACTGCTCATTAAAATCACCCTCCATAACTCATTATTAGTATCATCTGGAATTGTCAAATCAATAGTAGAAATAGTTGACGCCAACCTCTTTCATATTGGGGGCATTGGCATAAACTTTTTCGTTGAGTTTGACCTCTGTCAGGTAGGATTTGCAGCGGTCTGCAAAGAGTTTGCTTGTCAGGGTAGATGCAAAGCCGGAGAACCAAACTTCATTTTCTTCCAGCTCATACGCTTTGTCGGTAAAATCGCACTTCATCAAAATGTGATAACCGGAGGGGGAGGAAAGCATAATCACGTCACCGTTTTTTACGTTGGGATCGGAAAGTTTTTCCACAATGGTGTCAAGATACATATAGTCCTGACCCGATGCAGAATAATCCATTCCCTTTGGCAAATAGTAGCCATCGGTGTAAATAGCAGCTTGTTTATCATCACTCTCGGCGTTAACTTTGGCAACAAAAGCATCTTTGCTGACCCCTTGCAAGCTTTGGTGAAGATCATTGGCACGTTCTACCAGTTTATCCAACTCATCGTCTGTCATCGGTTTGGTAACGTAGGATTCACCGTCTTTGTCCATTTTATAGGAAGGTTGACCTTTTTCTGTATCATAAGAGATGTGCGTGCGCGTGACGTCGGTGTAGTAGATGGTTTGACCTTTAGAGTCGGTTTCTACCTTTCCGGAGGCAGTCGTTTGGGTAAACTCGGTTTCTTTATAAAGAATTTGGTTAGTAGAAGTGTTATAATAAATGGTGTCACCGTTCTTGTCGGTTTCATAAACGTAAGTGTAATTTGCCAAGAACAGTTGATAAAAATGAACGTAATTTTCCTTCAGGTGTTCATTTTTTACGTTGGGACCCGTAGTGGAGTAGATATGATCTTGCACGGCTTCGAATTTTGCCTTCATAGTATAATATTCTTTGAGTATTTTATAATTGACACCGAATTCTGCAAGCACCGAGTTGAGTTTGGTTTTGGAACCCTCGCCATCGGTTTTGATCAGTTCGTCCATCGTATCCTCAATTTCCTGTTTTGCGCTCTCACTCAATTCCAAATCATATTCATCGAACAAGTAAAGGGCAACAAGATAGGTTTTGCAGTCTTCCAATATCTTTTTGCGGTAAAAATCATTGGCTGTTTCATATGTTGTACCGTCATAGGTATCCATAATATCCCAGAAGATATCTTGCGAGGGGCGCTTACCTTCTAAAGTCACGTTGTAGGCATCCAGTGTTCCTTTGGTTGCCGAGAGCATCAACTCATAGAGATTGACAGAGATGGAATAAGTTTTGCCGTCAACCTTTAGGGTGAGCATTTTTTTGCCACCTCCGCACGAGGAGAGCGGTAGAATGAGCATCACAGTGATAAGCAGTATGGCTGCGATACGAACAATAAGCTTCTTCATATAAGGGTAATCCTTTCTGTTAAAGAACTTCTTTTATCATTATACAAGATAAATGTGATAGACGTTATGCGTTTGTATGACCGATTTCTATATATTTTTCAAACAATTTGTGAATGAAAGAGAGCGGTACATCTTCTTTTTGCAGGCGTAAAAGGATGTGTGGTTCCCCCGAGAGGATGACACGTAAACGTCCGGGATAGAGCGAGGAAAGCTCCGACCAAGCGTCAAAATCCAGTTTTTGCGGCGTGATGTGAATGCCAACTGTATCCTCTCGAACAGACGTAATGCCGCAGCGTGAAGCCAATGTGTGAATGAGTGCAATCCGCAACAGATTTTGCACGGGAGCAGGGGGCTCACCAAAGCGGTCGAGCAGCTCGTCGGTCATGTCAGAAAGATCTTCCTCGCTTGCGATGAGCGCAATTCTTTTATAGAGCGAGATGCGTTGCGCAGGGAAGGGAACGTAACGCTCGGGCAGATACGCATCAAACTGCAACGAGATGGTGCAGTCCACTTCTTCGGCAGGGGCTTCACCCTTTTCTTCGAGTACTGCGCGGTTGAGTAGTTTGATATAGAGGTCATAACCAATGGCATCGAGATGTCCGTGTTGTTGCGAGCCGAGCAAATTACCCGCACCGCGAATTTCCATATCGCGCAGAGCGATCTTAAATCCCGCACCGAATTCTGCGTATTCGCGAATGGCTTCCAAACGC
>JAZSFM010000050.1:0-16783 GCA_045532215.1 Eubacteriales bacterium
CGGTCATCGTAACCGTAGCCGCTGGTGGATTGAAAACAACTGTCACTGACGCGGTGAGTGCGGAAAGCATCCATCACTTTTTGCGTGTTGAGGAATGCGACCTCGTCGATGTGCCCAAATTGCGCCGCAAGAGCGCGCTCCGCCTCAAGTGCGAGGTCTTGTATCTTTTTGGAAAATATCATTTTTTATTCGCTTTCTTTTGGCAATAGATAGATTATTCGATGATGTAATCTTCGGGATCGATGCTGGGGAATTCTACATCCTCAGGAGTCTTACGATTCGAGATTTCGTGGTAAAATGCAGCGCGTGCAACATATTGATAAGGCGTAACAACATAGCCACCCAAGCCACAAGCGCAGGCACCAAGCATGTACCAACCGAAAAAGCTGAAGTCCAAGCAGAACAAACGGAACTTATTCCCCTTCATCATTTGACGAGAAAGGCGCAATGCTTGAATGGCACCTACCGTGGGGTAGTCTGCCATAATCATGTGTGCCATAGAATACGCGTAGGATACGGGAAGACTGATGGCCAACGCAATCGCAAGACCAATTAAGGTCAAACCAAAGAAGCCAAGCAAAGCACCCATAACATCTGCGGTGGGAGCGGCGAACATTGCGGGGAGATTGGCAAAGAGCGGAATGCTACCTATCGCCATACAAATCCATATCGGGGAAAGTGTCAATGACATAATGAAGCTATGCACAATATTGAGCCAAATTGTTTTGCCGTAGCTCTCTTTGAAGAAACGGAAGAGCGTTCCAACTCGAATCTCACTCTCGTTGCCATCGAGCACTTCAAGGCAGAATCTTTGGTAACCGACTTTAACGGGAGAGGAAACAAAGAGAGCAACTAACACACCAAATACAGAAGCTACAGCAAAAATGACACCTGCGTTAGAAACAACCCAACCGGCAACTGGATCTATTTCTGAAAAAACAGCGCCCATTGCTTCAAAATCACCGTCGGCAATCGCTTGCTCTAGTTTTGCCGCTTGTTCCGGCGTGAAGAGAGATTCGGCTTCGACAGTGCCTTCTTCAAACTCCGGAGCAGATGCGGCATTATCAGAACGAAATTCATAGTTCAAACTGATGCTGACACCGCCCAAAAGCGATGCAATAAGTGTTACAAGAATCGCTGTCCACCAAAAGCCCTTGAGGGCTTGGCGTGCGATTTTGCGAAAATCGCGGGCCTTTTGAGGACGCTCTACATAAACAGCTTGGTATTGATTGTTATCCATTTTTTCGTTTTCCTTTCGACTTAGTATTGTTCTATAATTGCACGGAAAGCCATTCCGCGTTCTTCAAAGTTTTTGAAAGCATCAAAGCTTGCACAGGCAGGCGACAGCAAAACCGCATCACCCGGTTGTGCTACGGTGCAAGCCAATTTAACAGCTTCTGTAAAATCGGGTTGCAGATAAATGGGCATTCGGCCCTCTTGAACTTCCGCTTTTTTGGAAAGCGCCGAAAGAATCTTGCCCGCGGTTGCTCCCGTGAGCACGACCGCCTTGGCATACGCACAAATGGCATCGGCAAGGGGCTCAAATGGAATACGTTTATCGTAGCCGCCGCAAATAACGATGGGCTTTACCGGCATTGCAGAAAGCACGGCGGCGGTTCGTACGGGTGTGGAATCGATAGAACTATCGTAATAGGTCACGCCACCCGAAACACGTACGGGCTCCATACGATGCTTAACGCCCGTAAAGGTTGTAGCAACCTCGCGCACGCTCTCGGCAGATGCATATTCAAAGGTGAGCGAGATGGCAGCCATCAGGTTTTCAAGGTTGTGCTGTCCACGCAACAACAACTGCGCTGCTTGCATAATCTCGCGCTCGGTATTCTCATGCCAAAGATAGATTTTGCCGTCTCTGACATATACGGCACTATCTCCCTCTTTCAAGGAGAACTCCGTGTAGGATTCCTTCATCGAAGAAAAATACGTGATGGGAATATCCACATCGGCGCCAAGCTCTGCCGTAATAGGGTTTTCGGCATTGAGTACGACACGACGGCAAGGTGCGTGACGGAAAGCATTTGTTTTTGCGGCGGTGTATTCCTCCATACCCGTGTGCCAGTTGAGGTGGTTGGGCGTGACGTTTGTAATCACCGAAACGTGCGGCGAGCGTGTAGCTCCCTGCAGCTGGAAGCTCGAAAGTTCCACAACGGCAAAGTCGCGCTCGGTCATATCGGCTACCATTGGTAAGAGGGGCGTGCCGATATTACCGCCAACAAAGATGCGTGTTTTTTCGTCATCTTTATATTCTTGCGAAAGAATAAGTCCTGTCAGGGTTGTCGAGGTGGTTTTTCCATCGCTGCCGGTAATACCGATAACGGTTGCCGGCGTCAATTCAAAGAACAGCTCCATCTCCGAGGTCAGCACCGCGCCTCTTGCTACCGCCTCGGCAAAAGCGGGAATGTCGGGGCGCATACCGGGCGAGCGGAAGATGATCTCCTCGTCAAGATCTTCAAGATAATCTTCACCGAGTTTGAACGTAGCACCCTGTTTTTCGAGTTCGTCAACAATTTCGCCAAGTTCTTCGCGTGTTTTTCTATCGCGGGCACAAACAATGGCACCGCGCATCAGCAAAAAACCGATGAGCGGTCGGTTGGAGATGCCAAGACCTACAACCGCACAACGCTTGCCGCGTATGTATTGCATCCAATTAAGTAAATTCAAGTGTCTCTCCTCTCTTATTGTGCCCTTGTGGGCGGGCATGGCGTATGCGCGGCTATGTCCGCGCGCGTGTTTGCATCAATCTATATAATATTATATTCTATTTCTTACAAAGTTGCAATAGAAAAAGACGAGAAATTACAAATTTTTTCAAAAAATCACGCTCTCCCCCTTTTCAAAAGTGATTTTTTCTGTTATAATGGTAACAGATAACTGTTACACTACGCTTTGCGAAAGGACTTACGCCAATGGCTACAAAAAAGCAAGACGCACAACAATATAACGATCAAAGTATAAAAGCGCTCAAAGGCGCCGATAGAGTTAGAAAACGCCCCTCGGTTATTTTCGGTTCGGATGGACTTGAGGGATGCGAGCATTCCTTCTTTGAGATTCTCTCCAACTCGGTCGACGAAGCAAAGGCGGGACACGGTAAAGAAATCAAGGTTACCGTTTTTCAGGATAGAAGCATTGAGGTTGACGACCACGGACGCGGAGTGCCTCTTGGTTGGAACGAAGCCGAGGGCCGCTGGAACTGGGATTTGATTTACTGTGAACTCTATGCAGGCGGTAAATATGAAAACAACAGCGGCGGCGGTGCGTACGAATACTCGCTTGGTCTGAACGGTCTTGGTGCTTGCGCTACACAGTACGCCTCGGAATATATGATTGTCAAATCATACGATGGAACAACCGAACGCAGTATTCGCTTCCGTCGCGGTGAGGTCAACGGTGAGTTGCAAGAACGCCCTCTCTCCCCCAAAGAAAAGCGCACGGGTACGGTCGTTCTTTGGCGTCCCGACCTCAAGGTCTTTACCGATATTAACATCCCCCCCGAGTTTTTCCGCGATACCCTGCACCGTCAGGCGGTGGTCAACCCGGGCACGACCTTTGTTCTTCACATTGAACAAGACGATGAAACCTTTACCGAGGAAAAATTTGTTTATGAGAACGGTATTTCCGACTATTTGATGGAGCAGGTTGGCGACAAGAGCTTGACAGCTCCCGTTTCGTGGCATATTGAAACACAAGGTCGCGATAGAGCCGACCTTGATGAATACAAATTCAAGGCAGATATCACCTTCTGTGTTTCCAACACGGTTACGATGCTCGAATACTACCACAACTCGAGCTACCTCGAATACGGCGGTTCCCCCGACAAGGCAGTAAAGCTTGCCTTCACCTACGCACTTGACAAATACCTCAAGGCGCACAATCGCTACGCAAAAAATGAAACCAAAATCACCTTTAATGATATTGCCGATTGCTTGGCACTCATCATCAGCGGTTCTTCTACCTCCACCTCTTACGAGAACCAAACCAAAAAAGCGATCAACAACGTCTTTATTGGCGATGCGCTCAATGAGTTTTTGAGACAGAAGCTTGAGGTCTACTTTATTGAAAATCCCAAGGCGGCAGAACTCTTTGCAAATCAGGCACTCATCAACAAACACAGCCGCGAGAGTGCGGAAAAGGCACGCGTGGATGTGAAAAAGAAGCTCTCGGGCTCCATTGACGGTGCAAACCGCGTTGAAAAGTTTGTCAACTGCCGCTCCAAGGACCCTAACGTGGCAGAGCTCTACATTGTAGAGGGTGACTCCGCAGCAACCTCTGTTAAGCTCGCGCGCAAATCCGAGTATCAGGCAATTATGCCCGTACGCGGCAAAACCCTCAACTGCCTTAAGAGCGACTACGATAAGATCTTCAAGAGCGAAGTTATCACAGACCTCCTCAAAGTTATCGGATGCGGAGTTGAGATCAAGACCAAGAAAAAGAATGACGTGGCTACGTTTGACCTCAATAATCTGCGTTGGTCAAAAGTCATCATCTGTACCGATGCCGACGAGGACGGCTTCCAAATTCGTACGCTTCTTTTGACTCTGTTCTACCGTCTGCTCCCCACACTTCTTGCCGAGCACAAAGTATTTATTGCAGAAACACCCTTGTTTGAAATTACCACCAAGGATGAAAAATTCTTTGCTTATGACGAGTTTGAAAAGGCAGAGATCCTCAAAAAACTCGGGCACAAGCGTTACACCCTGCAACGCTCCAAGGGACTTGGTGAGAATGACCCCGACATGATGTGGCAAACCACGATGAACCCCGAAACGCGCCGCCTCATTTCGGTCTCCCCTGCCGATGCCGCCCAAACGGAAATCATTTTTGATACACTCCTTGGCGACAACCTCCCCGCACGTAAGCAGTTCATCACCGAAAACGGTAGCAAGTATATGAAAGACATCGATGTTTAATGACATCACCCCAACAAAAAGGTAGGCAGAAATTCTGCCGACCTTTGGTTTTTTACCCTTTTTTGCACGATATGCGTTTGTTTTCTGCGGGACGTCGAGGACGTGGTCCCCTACATTAGATTTTCATATTTCCCGTAGGGGCGACCATTGGTCGCCCGTTTTTGTATGCGATAATCTTTTGTAAACGCAGGCTTCTTCCACCGCTATCGCGCCCCCCCTCTCGCTGCGGCTCGGTCACACTCGCGTTCTGACAGTCCACCGGACTGTCATTCATTTCGCTCGTGCCGCTTCGCTACCTCTCGGAGGGATGCTTATGCAAAGCCACTCACAACAAAGAAAGCGAGCCGCAAATGCGGCTCGCTAATGTTTTTATTCGGTGCGGTGCCAGTAAGCATCGCTGCGGCCCAATCTTAGATACCATGCCGCGGTTGCGGTGTTTGAAAGGTCGGAGCCGGGGATTGCCGAACCGCTTGTGGCAGTAGGATCACTTGCACTCCACCAACCGTTGGGATTGGCAAAGAGTGCGCTCGTAAGGTCGTAGCAACTACTGAACGCATATTTTCCGATTGTGGTGACAGAGTCGCCTATCGTTACGCTCGTAAGGTTGTCGCAATCATAGAACGCAGAGTCGCCGATGGTGGTGACAGAGTCGGGAATCGTTACGCTCGTAAGGTTGGTGCAATCATAGAACGCATAATTGCCGATGGTAGTGACTGTGTTTGGTACAACAAAAGATGTATCTGTTTTGCCACACGCATACGCAACCAATACGGTACCGTCTTTGGAATAGAGATTGCCATTGATGGATTGATATGCTTTATTGTTCTCAACAACCGTAAAGCTCGTAAGCTTGGGACACTTATAGAACGCAGAATCTTCGATGGTGGTGACGGAGTCTGGAATTGTTACGCTCGTAAGCTTGTAGCAATCAGCGAACGCACTGGCGCTGATAGTTGTGACAGAGTCGGGAATCGTTATGCTTGTAAGGTTGGCGCAAAGATAGAACGCACACTTACCGATGGTGGTAACTGAGTCGGGAATCGTTACGCTCGTAAAGTTGGAGCAACGATAGAACGCATACTCGCCGATGGTGGTGACAGAGTTGGGGATTACCAAATTCGTAATCAACTCGGGAGAACCATCCTTTATAAGGTAAAATTTACCTGCCATACAAAGAGGATTTGCATGACTACCATCAAAAGAAATGTTGCACCATGCATCAATGTCATAAATATATACGCTTGTAAGTTTTTCGGATCTGGCGAACGCCCCCAATCCGATGCTCGTTACGCTGTTGGGAATCGTGATACTCGTAAAGTTGGAGCAATAAGAGAACGTCCAAGCACCGATGGTGATGACGGAACTGCCTATCGTTACGCTTGTAAACTTGGAGCAATTTTTAAACGCCTTATCGCCGATGGCGGTAACTTTGTAGCCATCAATATAACCGCCAATGAAAAGATTGGTATCGGCACAAGTACCAATACCTGTAATGGTACAAGTTTTGCCATCATCATTCACCGTATAGGCAAGACCTTGACTTGGGTTGAATGGTTCTTCGGGAGTTTCGGTTGTCGTCTCATCGGGAGTTGTTACGGTTGTTTCCTCCGATACCGCAGTGGATGTTTCTGCAGGAACTTCGGGAGTTGTTTCCTGCGGAGTGGTCGCAGTTGTTTCCGGTTCTTTCCCAAACGGCAAGTTGCAAGAGGTTAACACGAACGAAAACGTGAGAATAATCGCAAGTGTACAAAAAATCTTTTTCATTTTCTTTTTTCCTTTCTTATCAACAGTCAATGTTCCAATTTATAAGCATTCAAAAGTGAATCATTTTGAGGGGCTTGCTTTTATCATTTAGTCAATTAAAAAGAATACTATGTAAAGGGGCGTTTCGCATGCCCTGACAGATCGCACCGCCAGTGCATTTTCGGGAATGCCCTGCTCTTGACTGTAACATACGACTCTTATTGAATAATCGGATACAACGCAGTCAAAATCCAAATCCCACGGAATTTCCTCTCCCATTGGGAAAAGATATTTGGAAAGATAGACCTGTGACTCATACTGAGGTTGCTCTTCGCCTTTATAAACGTAGGTGGAAACAATCAGTAAGCCGTCATCTGCCTCGCAAATAATCATGCTATCAGCAGTTTCATCACCACACTTCAAAGTAAAACAATCCAATATCTTTACACCGTCATAATCATTTTCAATCAACACGCGGTATTTTTCTTCGTATTCTTCGCGTTTTCTTCTTCGCTCTTCTTCTCTTTGAATTTGCAACTCTTCTTGACGCTCGGCTTCTTTTTTTGCATACAGTTCAAGCCCTGCCGACACCCAAAGAAGAATGACCCCCAGAATCAAACAGACAACGTAAACACGTCTGAAGAATTCGTTTGCCTTGGTGGGATACATAACGTAAAAATCATCCGTCACAGAAAGGGGGGCAAATCCCTCGCCGTAAGGAGTGCCCTCTTCGATGGCGCGCAAGCCCTCGTCGGCACACGCGGCATAACAGAGGTTGGAGGCTTGGCGCGCTTCTTCAAACAGTTCTTTGGCGCGTTCCACTTCTCCCTTCGCAAGTGCGAGGCGTGCATGGGAGTTCGCCCATGCAATGCGATCCAATTTTGTTTTTACTTGCCGCTCTTCAAACTTTTCAAAGGTCTCCCAATCGCCCGCAAGGTAGGCGTTATAGGAATCAAAGGTTTTGATGTACGCCGCCTGCTTTCTTTTGACCGACGGTTTCTCGGTTCTCAAATATTCTTCTACCTCTTGGCAAACCGCTCGCAAACTTTCGTTGTCTCCTGTAACGTAATACACGGCGGCAAGACGCTGGAAATACACATAGCGCCCTTTTTTTGCCGCCTTGGGGTCGACGAGTTTTCTGCGGCAAATTTCAACCACGTTACCAAAATTGCCACAGTAATATTCACTCAATAATTGAAGTCCCACAAACTTACCTTTTCGCACAATTTGGCGAAAGAGCGGCGCATTGAGGTCATCCAGCAGCACAGACAAGAGCACTTTTCGAATGATGATCCGCTTTGCAAAAAAGCCAACAAGGCAAATTGCCATATAGCAAAGCAGCGCAACGGTATAACCTTTAACGGTTAAGTATACCACCGGTATGAAGGCAAGCAAAACAATTACAAGCGCCCACGATAGCGCGCGGTATTTTTTGAGATAGTGCTTTTCGTTTTTCATAAATTCTCCTTTTCACTCAAACCTTCTCTACCATTAATAAACGGGATTTGTGATGCGTATATCACGGAAAATCAAAAAATCATTGGCAAAGAACTCCAAAGGCTCCCTCCGGGAGGGAGCTGTCGAGCCTTGGCGAGACTGAGGGAGCCCGCGTGTACGTAAGTGTAGCACTCGTTCCACGGCGAGCGGTATGCGCTAATGCCGCGGGCTCCTTCCGTCTTTTTCTTGCGAAAATGCCACCTCCCTCCCGGAGGGAGGCTTATTATGTTCTGCCTGAGTACAGAAAACCACTCCTTAGTCCTTCACCGTTCTGCTTCCTCTTTGAGCAACATTTGCGTTACCTCGTCGATATATTCGCAAATATTATAAAATTCGTTTTGAACTTGTTGATTGGTAAAACGTATGATTTTCAAATTGTATCCCTCAAGGATTTCTGTACGAAATTCATCTCTAACTTTACCTTCGTTTGTACGGTGCTGTGAGCCGTCTATTTCAATCACAAGCTTCGCTTTATGACAGTAAAAATCTGCAATAAAATTATCAATTACCTTCTGCCGTTGAAATCGCGGAGTATATTTGGATAAAAAATCATACCACAAATGATTTTCTTCCGGTGTTGCATTGTTCCGCAAATTCTTTGCGAGAACAACATTCTTTTTGTTATAATCAAGAGACATATTTCACCCCAACAAAACGTCAACTGCAAGCATCAAGCAGAAGCCGATGATGAGAGAATAGGTGGCGCCACGCTCGTTATCGTGGTGGGTTTCGAGGAGCATTTCGTCACTGATGATATAAAGCATAATGCCTCCTGCAAACGCAAGGAAGAACGGCAAAACCGCGGTGGAAATACTGACCGCAAAATAACCGATGAGGGTTCCCACAACCTCGATAGCACCTGTTAAAAGCGCGATTGCGAGGGTGCGTCCGCGACTCATACCGGCAGAGAGCAGGGGCGCGATGATGATCATTCCTTCGGGAATGTTTTGCAGTGCAATACCGATGGCAACCGCCATTGCTTGCGCTACGTTCTCGGTGCCAAAACTGACGCCTGCCGCAAGACCTTCGGGCAGATTGTGGATGCCGATGGCAATAACGAACAGGAGCACCTTGTTAATGCTTTTTGCTTTTTCGGGGTGCGCTTCTTGTTCAACGCCTGCCAGACGGTGCAAGTGAGGGGTGAGCTTGTCAATCAGGTTCAAGCAAAATGCCCCCACAAAAATACCGACGATGGTAATGGGGAGTCCCCATTTTCCACCGTATTCAACAGCGGGCAGGATCAATCCCACCACAGCTGCCGCAAGCATGACGCCTGCCGCAAAGGAAAGAATCAAGTCATTCATTTTGTGTGAGGGCTTTTTGATCAAAAAGCCGAGTAAAGCACCAATGGCGGTGGCTCCGCCAACACCCAGCGCGGTGAGTAATACGAGTTGCATAGAGTTTCTCCTATTCAAAATGTGCGCGCATACGCGCGCTTGAGGTTATTTTAACACACACATCGAAAAAAGTCAACAAATTCTCCCTATATTTCTTCACAGTAATACTACTTTTTCCCTTTTATCTCAAAAAACTTTGTTTTTTGTTTTTCTTTACGCCTTGTTCACAAACAGAGCGGAAAGTTTTGCTATAATTGAGACAACGAAACCCCTAGAGGAGGTTATTATGAGAAAACAATCAAATTCTATCATCATTGAAAATAAACGTATGCGCCTGACCTTGCGCGAGGACGGTGTTGCCGAAAGTCTCGTTTGCCTTGCAACGGGCGAGGAATGTCTCGATCAAAACGAGCTTGTCCCTATGTTCTCGCTGACCGAGGAACGCCCCTTTAATAACGAAATCAAGCTCGCACACCCCAATAAGCGTATGACATTTGGTGCAACGCACGTGGAGTGCGAGGATGATATTCTCACAATCAGCTTTGAGCTAGTTCGTTTCAAGGCGTCGGTGCGCGTTGTTGAGCGCGACGACTACATAACCTTTGAGCTTGTCGACTTCCCGATGGACGATGCCGCATTTGGCAACCTTTGGATGGACCGCCCCCCTGTGGCATCCTTCCGTCTTGTTCAGTTGCCTATCCGCAAAAGAGAAAAATTTGGCAACTGGCTCAACGTTGTTTCCGATGACAGCGCTGCCATTGGCGTGCTTGGTACCTCTCCTTATGAGAGCATCGATGCGCGTGAGCAAAAGGGCGCGATGATCCTGACTGCCGACGCGGTGCGCGAAGTGAAAATGAAGGGCGTATGTGCCGCATTGATGGTTTGCCCCACCAACGAGCTGATGGATTGCATTGAAACACTCGAGATCGACTTTGATCTCCCCCGCGGTGTAGCAGGACGTCGTGCACCTTGTATCAATCGTTCTCTCTATTGGACAATGCACATCAATCCCACCAACGTGGATCAAAATATTGAATATGCAAAACAGTGCGGTCTGCAATATATGCTCATCTATTACCCTGCCATCTTTAAGGAAAAAGGCGGCGAAGCATGGATTGGCAACTACGAATACCAAGACTGCTACGAGGGTGGCGTAGAGGGCTTGCGCAAGATGCTTGACAAGATCAAAGCTGCAGGTATTACCCCCGGCTTCCACGTTCTGCATACACACATCGGTGTAAAAAGCAAGTACGTCACGCCCGTTTGTGACCATCGCTTACGCCTGAAGGAGCACTTCACACTCTCCCGTCCTCTCGGAACAGATGACACCACCATCTTTGTCGAAGAAAATCCCCAAAACGCACCTATGTGGGAGAAATGCCGCATTTTGCGCTTTGGCGGTGAGCTTGTCACCTATGAGAGCTTTTCCACCGAATACCCCTACTGCTTTAAGGGTGTTGAGCGCGGTGCTTACAAGACCAACATCGTCCCCCACGAGCTCGGACAAATCGGTGGTGTAATGGACTTTTGCGAATTTACCGCCGCAAGCTTCTATCTCGATCAAAACTCCGATATGCAGGACGAGATCGCAGACAAGCTTGCCGAGTGCTACAACGCCGGCTTCGAGTTTCTCTATTTTGACGGCTCCGAGGGTGTTAATCCCCCCTATGATTTCCACGTTTCAAATGCACAGTACCGCGTAATTAAAAAGTTGAATAATCCCCCGCTGTTCTGCGAGGGTGCGGCAAAAACGCACTTTGGCTGGCACTACATCAGCGGCGGAAACGCGTTCGACGTCTTCCCTGCTCCCATCTTCAAAGAAAAAATCGTGGAGTATCCTTTTGAGGAAGCTCCTCGTATGGCACAGGACTTCACGCGCCTCAACTTTGGTTGGTGGCTCTACTACAATGAGATGATGCCCGATATGTATGAATACGGCAATGCGCTCTCCTACTCCTGGGATTGCCCTGCAACCATTCGCCTCTCCGACCTCAACGCAGTTGCCGCGAATCCGCGCAACAAGGATAACTTTGAGGTTATGCGCCGTTGGGAAGAAGCACGTGTTAAGAAATTCATCACCCCCGAACAAAAAATGGCTCTGCGCAACACCGCGCAGGAGCATATCCTGCTCATCAACGAGGAGGGCGAATATGAGCTTACACCCTACGATTGCATCAAAGGTGCAGGTGGCGACGGCGCCCCGATGAGCGCGTACGTCTTTACAAGAAGAAGCAAAAACTACGTTGTTCTGTGGCACACCAAGGGCGAGGGCAAGCTCTCCCTGCCCCTCCCCACCTCTGCCCTCTGTTACGAGGACGAGCTTGGCGGCAAGCAGCTGCCCCTTGACGAGCTTGACGGCAAGACCGTTCTCACCGTCAACGACCGCCACTACCTCTCTACCACGCTCGACAAAAACACCATTATTGAAGCATTTAAGAATGCGAGATTGATGGAAGAATAAGCATTGAAACATAATAAAAAGCCGAGAAAATCGCCTGATTTTCTCGGCTTTTTGCATATACGTGATGTAAAAACGCATTTTTCATCTTACTTCTCTCGTGCGAAGCACATATCGAGAGCTTGCTGGGCAAGGTCCATATCGAGTGCGATAGCACATATCGATCGCCGCAGGCGAATATCGACAGAGGTCTGCCACAAGGCAGACCTCTCAATCTTATCTTCTGCGCGAGCCACTCTTGCACTCGGCACAAACATAGTGCACCGTCAGCTCGTAGTCCTCGATCTCGGTGCCGATCTCGCTCTCCAAGGTATCGGTCAGAGAATGGAGTTTGATGTCGGTGATCTTACCGCACTTGTCGCAAAGCAGATGGTCGTGCGGCTCTACAATTTTATCAAAGCAGTCGGCAACGCCATCGATATGTAAACGCTTGACAAGCCCTGCCTCGTTCATTGCATTGAGGTTATTATAAATGGTCGCCATTGCAATAGACGGCATTTTCAGCTTTGCCAAAAAGAAAATCTCATCAGCCGTTAGGTGGCGGTCGGATTGCTTCAAAATATTGATGATCAACTCTCTTTGTCTTGTCATTTTTGCACTCCTTTTGAAATAAGAATAGTTCTAATTCTATTATAATCCATATTTTGGCTTTTGTCAAGAGGATTTGGGTAAGTTTTTCCAATTTTTTATGTATAAAAAATTGCGGCTTTTGTTGTTTGTTGCTTGACTTTTTTACATCTTTATGTTATTATTAAAATAGATAATTATGTGTTGGAGGCAAAGATCATGGAACAAAAACGTTTTAGCAAAAATGACAGCGGCTTTATTTGCGCGCATTGTGGCAAGACGGTTGAGCCCTTGGGCTTTACCTCGCGCAACCACTGCCCTTTTTGTTTGTGGTCATTGCACGTAGACATCAACCCCGGCGACAGAGCAAACACCTGTGGCGGGCAGATGGAGCCCATTCGCACCGAGCCCGATGCACGCAAGGGTTACGTCATTATTCACCGTTGCACCAAGTGCGGTGAAATTCACCGCAACCGTGCGGCACACGAAGCAAAGGTTCAACCCGATAGCATCAAACTGCTCATCAAATTGACCGCAGGAATTCAGTAAAGGAGTTACGCGTTATGATTTACATGTTTTTGGCAAACGGATTTGAAGAAGTAGAGGCACTCGCTCCTCTTGATCTTTTGCGTCGCGCAGGATGTGACGTGACTACCGTTGGCGTTGGCGGCGGTGACACGATTGTGGGTGCACACGGCATTGCCGTTGGCGCGGATATTCCCGATACGATGTTCCGCGATTCCAAACCCGAAATGATCATTTTGCCCGGTGGTATGCCCGGCACAAAACATTTGGACGCATCGCGCACGGTTGATGCGGCATTGCGTTCCGCATCGAACACGGGCGCCTTTATTGCCGCCATCTGCGCCGCCCCTATGGTGCTTGGCAAACGCGGCTATCTCAAAGGTAAAAAAGCCGTGTGCTTTCCCGGCTTTGAAGAATACCTTGAGGGTGCTACCCTGCAACCCAAAGGAGTAAAGGTCGTTACCGACGGAAAGATCATCACCGCAGTGGGTATGGGTGCTGCCGTAGAATTCGGTTTGGCACTTGTACGAATTCTCAAGGGCGACGATGCCGCTAACACTCTGCGCTCCGCAGTTCTTGCCGACTGATGATGGATAAAATCACACTGCGCGGCATTCTTTTGCAAAAGCGCGCGGAATTTTCGCGCGAAGAGCGAAAAGAAATGGACCGCGACATCGCTACTGGAATCATAGATTCTCCGCTTTTCAAAAACGCATCGATGCTTCTCATTTACGCACCGCTCGAAAATGAGATCAATTTGCTCTATTTGGCGCACGTAGCGCGCAAGCGTGGCATTCCCGTTGCGTTCCCACGTTGCGACAAAGAGACGAACACGATGCAGTTTTATCTTCTTCCCGAGGGGCAAAAGCTTCTCCCCGGTGCTTACGGGATTCCCGAGCCCCCCGAGGACGCTCCCCTATGTCTTCCCGATGAGCACGCGCTCTGCATCGTTCCCGCACTCTCCTATGACCTTGCAGGAAATCGCATCGGCTACGGCAAAGGATATTATGACCGCTATCTTGCCACCTTTCCCGGTGTGACGGTTGGCGCGGCTTATGCCTCGATGTTGCTCAAAAACGTGCCCACCGAAGCACACGATCTGCCTGTGGATTGGCTCTTTACCGAGCGTGGTGTTTACCATTGCACCCAAACACCACAACCTGAAAACAAATCCATCGCACAAAAAGAAGCTCCTCAAAAAGAGGACAAGCCCACAAACAAATGGTGCGAGATTTACAACCGCTTAATGAACGGCTCCCGCCGACTCGGTGGCGGAAAAGATGGCAAACTCAAGCCCCTGCACGCGCCGCTTTTGTTGGTACTTTGCAACTTTGTGCTCCTATTGCTTTCCCGTTTGATTGACGCGCGGCTCCTCGACCGCGACAGCGAATACGTGGGCATTATTTTGATACAGGTACTCATTTTCATCATTCCTGCCATCCTTTATTGCAAGTTGCGTGGAGAAAGTTTTGCCGAGCGTATTCGTTTGCGCCCACCGCGACTTTCACACATTCCTTTTTTGCTCTATCTCTTGGTGGTGATGATTGCGGGCAGTCTTTTAACCTCAATTCTCACGGGCGGTATTCGCTCGCTTGAGGGTAGTTTTACGCTTTATGACACCTTTGTGGCACGCACGCAAACACCTGCCGAGACCGCGTATGCCATTTTGGCGTATGCCTTTCTGCCTGCTGTTGGCGAAGAATTGACCTATCGCTCGATTCTCTGCTCGGAGTATGAAAAGCGCGGTGTGGGAGTTGCGATTGCGGCAAGTGCGCTCACGTTTGCAATGTTGCACTTCTCTTTTGCACATTTTCTCACCTATCTGTTTTTGGGCGTGCTGCTCGCTTGCGCGATGTACACTACACGTTCTTTTCTCGCTCCTATTCTGTTGCATATCTGCTATAACATTTTCTGCCTGTTCGGTCAGCCCTATCTTTCGGCATTCTACGTCAACGCAGGCAGCAACGAGATTTTCATCTTTTGTGTGGTGGTCCTCTTTTTGCTCTTTGCAGCTTTCTGCGCGGGAGAAGCGCGAAAAATCTACCACGTGCACGCAAAAAAGAATATTTCTTCCGATTACACCACAGCCCTACCTTGGCGCCGGTTGCCTGCCACCATTCTCGAGAGCTTGCTCTCCCCCGTGGCAGCGGTCTGCCTTATTGTTTGGCTGATTACATCCATTGTGAACCTCAATTAGAAAGGATCTTATGCTAACCTCTATCGAACAACGCTATCTTTCGGTCAAGCGCCGATTGTTTGACAAAGCTTTTTGTGAATTGAATGAACGTCAGCGCGAAGCGGTGTTCACCGTTAACAATCCGCTCCTGATCTTGGCGGGTGCGGGCAGTGGAAAGACCACCGTGCTTGTGCGCCGCATTGCCTTTATCATTCGCTACGGAAATGCTTACTTGAGCGACTACGTCCCCTATGGAACGGATGACGCTCGTATTGCCGAACTCGAGCGCGCGATGATGCTGCAGCCCGAGGCGATTCGCGAACACATTCTGCCGCAATTTGCAAACAACGCGTGTGAGCCCTACCGCGTGCTTGCTATCACCTTTACCAACAAGGCGGCAAACGAGATCAAGGAAAGACTTGCGCGAATGTTTCCCGATGAGGAACATACCGCCACCGACATTTGGGCAGGCACGTTCCACTCCATCTGCGTGCGCATTTTGCGCCAGCACGGCGAGCGAATGGGATACCGCCCCGGTTTTACCATCTACGATGCCGACGACACAAAAAAAGCGATGCTTGCCGCAATGAAGCGTCTCAACATTGACGAAAAATTACTATCTGTCAAAACCGTCATCAACGCCGTCAGCCACGCAAAGGACAAGCTCCTCTCGCCCGATGCTTTCGCTCTTGAGGCAGGACAAGACTACCGCCAAAAGCAGGTGGCTCGCGTTTATGAAGAATACCAACGCTATCTGCGCGAATCCAACGCACTTGACTTTGACGACATCATTATGCAGACCGTTCTTCTTTTGCGCCGCTATCCCGAAATTTGCGAGGCGTATCAGAGACGCTTCCGCTATGTGTGTGTAGACGAGTTTCAAGATACCAACGTAGCGCAAATGCACCTAACCGTTCTCTTGACCAATCCCACCACGCGCAACTTGATGGTTGTAGGTGACGATGACCAGAGCATTTACCGCTTCCGCGGTGCAACCATTGAGAACATTCTCACCTTTGATAAGACTTTCCCCGATGCAAAAATCATCAAGCTCGAGCAGAATTATCGCTCGACGCAGACCGTGCTTGACGCAGCAAACGCGATCATTCGCAACAATCACGGCAGAAGGGGAAAGACGCTTTGGACGGCTCGCACGGGAGGCGATAAGATCCGCGTGAAGGAAACCGAGGATCAGAACGACGAAGCGCGCTATATTATTGATACGATCTCTCGGATGGTTTCTCGAGGAGGAAAGCAGTTCCGCGATTTTGCGATCCTGTACCGAACGAATGCACAGTCGAACACGATCGAGCGTGCGCTTGCACGTAGTGCAATACCGTACCGTATGCTTGGCGGGCTCCGATTCAGCGACCGAAAGGAGATTCGCGATCTTGTGGCGTATCTCCAGCTGATCAACAATCACGCTGACCGTGAGCGTATGCTTCGGATCATCAACGAGCCGAAGCGGAAGATCGGTCCGAAGACGCTTGAGGCGGTTGCCGCAATCGCAGAGGAAAACGGAAAGACGATGTTCGAGGTAATGGAAAACGCGCAC
>JAZSFM010000119.1:0-9030 GCA_045532215.1 Eubacteriales bacterium
ATTTGTTCCATTAGGCTTCTGCGAAGTTCTAATAATGTATCTATACCCTTTGCAAAAGTGTCTTTTCTCTTAATTTGTAACTGTAAGGTCTTATTCATTTCTGCCCATTCTTTATTCATAAATTAGCACCTCGCTAAATTCTTATTTATCGGTGAGTTTATTATAGCACAAAATCTAACTAAAATCAATGTGTTTCTTCAGTAAAACACAAATTGAACGATACCCCATAAATTGAGCGAAAGGGGTATAAAGTGAACGATTTATTTTTTATGGCTAAAAACAAAAAAGGCTTGCGAGGGCAAAACTATCCCGGCAAGGCGCGTAACTTTAATGAAATCCTGCTTTGCAGGATGAAATCCAAACGAGTTTGGATGAAATCTTCGGTGTGCCACCTCAGATGAAATTAAATCCGCCTAATTTAACCTGCCGCAAGGCAGATTTCATCGCGTAACGATTTCATCCACGAAGTGGATTTATTCCGACGCAGGCGGATTTAGTTAAAAAAAGACTGCAATTTTGTATCAAAATTACAGTCTTTTTTTGGTGGGGGATGGTGGATTCGTGACCACAACTTCGCTTCGCTCGTATGGAGAATTGTTTTTCTCTTTCGTTATTTTCAAGCAAACACACAATTCTCGTGGTGTTCCTTACGACATCATGCCCCCGCCAACACAAAAAGCACCCGTTTGGGTGCTTTTTGTGTTGGTGGGGGATGGTGGATTCGGACCACCGAAGTCGATGACAACAGATTTACAGTCTGCCCCCTTTGGCCGCTCGGGAAATCCCCCATATTGTGGGTCACGAACCGTGACCCTTTGGAGCTGGTGATCGGAGTCGAACCAACAACCTGCTGATTACAAATCAGCTGCTCTGCCATTGAGCCACACCAGCGAATTGTTCGTGCGCGAACTGTATTCGCTTTCGCAACGGGAATATTATATCACAAGAGATTGTGTTTGTCAACCCCTTTTTGAAAAATATTTTTTATTTCTTTTTCGTTCTTTTTTACAGGAGTATCTTTCCTTGACACCAAACAGAAAGTGTGATATAATAAACCACAGAAAGGCGGTGACACAATGGAACACAAGGAATACAAACGTATCGTTCCCGAAGCGCGTGCGGCGATCTTGTTCGTCCACGGCATTGTTGGCACGCCCAATCATTTTGCCGATTTTGTCTCATTGGTTCCGGGTGAAGTTTCCGTTTATAACATCTTGCTCGACGGTCACGGCGGTTCTGTGCGCGATTTTTCGCACACGTCTATGCAAAAATGGGAGAGGCAGGTGCGTGATGCGGTCAACGAGCTCTCTTTGACGCACACCGCAGTCTACATCGTTGCCCACTCTATGGGAACGCTGTTTGCCATCGACAGAGCCATCGAAAATGAGGCGGTCAAAGGGTTGTTTCTCTTTGCCGTACCGCTGAAAATTGCACCAAAGCCACGTATAGTTGCCAATTTGTGCAAGGTCTATTTCAACAAGATCAAACCCGATGACGTAGTGGCGCTGGCCGCAAAACGATGCTACGGAATTGCACAGGATAGAAATCCTTTCCACTATTTTGGTTGGATTCCGAGATATTTGGAATTGTTCGCTAAAGTTAGAGAGGCGCGCCGCCGCTTCCAACTTTTGCAAACACCGTGCACGGCCTATCAATCTGCCAAGGATGAGCTGGTTTCCGTCGCCTCGGCAAAACTTCTCAAGAAAAATGAGACAATCGCGGTTGTCGAACTCAAAAATTCAGGGCATTATTATTACGAGCCGACCGATTTTGCCCTTTTGTTGAGTGAATTTGAAACGTTTGTCACCAATATAAAAAGTGAATGAAAAAGGACACCGCAGGTGTCCTTTTTTTCGTTACGGGTAATAGTTTTGCTCATTTTTGCTCAAAGTAGTAAAAAGAAAAGCAGGAGGAATTTTATGTGTACCGCTATCATCTACAAAACCGCGGACGCCTACTTTGGGCGCACGCTGGATATTGAATGCTCGTATGGAGAGGAAGTCATTGTTACGCCGCGCAAATTTGCACTTGATTTTCGCCATACGGGTGCGCAAAAAAGCCATTATGCCATCATTGGGATGGGAACCGTCAGAGAAAATTATCCACTCTATTACGAGGCGGCAAATGAGCACGGTCTTGGGGTGGCGGGACTGAATTTCCCAACCAATGCTTGCTATTTCCCTTTACAAGAAGGGAAGGAAAATATCGCTCCCTTTGAGTTGATTCCTTGGCTTTTGGGGCGGTGCAAGAGCGTGAGCGATGCTCGTGGATGTCTTTCACGTCTGCACCTTTGTAACACACCTTTTAGCACCGATTTACCCCTTTCTCCCTTGCATTGGATGATTGCCGATAGGGAAGAAAGCATTGTGGTAGAGAGCACCGCAGACGGGCTTCATATCTATGAAAATCCCGTGGGGGTGCTGACCAACAATCCGCCGTTTTCTTATCACCTGTTGCATCTTTGCGACTATATGAATCTGACGCGCGAGCCGCCCGTCAATCGTACAAGTATTTCTTTGCCGGAGCCATACAGCCGAGGGATGGGAGCTGTAGGACTCCCCGGAGACTTCTCCTCGGCATCTCGCTTTGTGCGCGCGGCATTCGTGCGCGAAAATTCTGTGTCCGATTCCAACGAAATGGCAAGCGTGTCGCAGTTTTTCCACATTTTGGGGGCGGTGGAGCAGGTGCGCGGATGTGTTCGCCTTGAGGATGGAAAATATGAGATTACCGCATATACGTCCTGCATAAACCTTGATCGCGGCATTTATTATTACACCACCTACGAAAACAGCGCTGTTTCTGCCGTGGATCTGCACAAGTGCGACCTTGATAGAGGAGAGCTTTTTCGATTCCCTCTGCAAACCAAGCAAAAAATCTTTTGGCAAAATTGAGCAAAAGTGTTATCTGTGCGTCAGCGTTTGTTATCTGAAAGTATACTCTTCACTTTTTAGACTTGACACGAAGATGGGGATTTGTTATAATCAATGCAGAACAACACTATGATTTCTATTTTGGTCAGCGGAGGAGCGTTAGATGAACGTGAAATTTATAGTCAATGCCATTCGTGATTATTTGGCGGGAAGAATTACAAGGGACGAGTTGTCCCACAAAGCAAAGGATCATCGGATCACAATGCCGTTCTTAGTCGAGGAATATTCTTCTTATGTGAATTTACTGCTTGACGGTATTGAAAATAAACTGTCGTATATACTCGAAGAGTCTTGCGGTGATAATGATCTCAAACACATCCTTGATGTATTGGAAGGCAGGCAGCCGATTCAATATCATTTTGTCTACGCGATTCCACAGCGAGCGGTGGATAAAAACATCCAAGAACTCATTTTCATTGCAGATCATTTTCTTCACAATTTTGAGCAGAAAAAAACTTACCGTATCAAAATCAAAAATCGTCTTGCAAACGGTGAGGAAATATACGATTATACCGAAACATTTTTTACGCAAGAGGAGCACGATTTCTGCCTAAATATGCAGGAAATACTGTCAAATGACACGCAGGAAACCATCCCCAAAAGCGTTGCTCGGAATATTTTGTCGATTATCAACCGCTATATTTACAGTTGGGAAAGTGTTACAACATATTTTGCTTCGTTGGAAGATGTCTCCGACGAGATTCTAAAAAAGCTGGAACGAAGCATATTGGCATTGCGGGGAAAGCTTCCAATTTGTGTGAGTCTGCACGGCTTCGTTGATAACCTTCATGCAACGATTATCTTGTAAGAATCAGTTACTTGACTTTTGGCAGAGTCTTGAAAGGGAAGTTGCAAATGAAAAGAAAAGAACTTTTAGCGATTGCAGAGCATTTTTCTGCTTATAACGTGCAGTTTTCTAACATCGAGGAACGCTTTGATATTATCAATCCGTTTGGCAAAGATCCTATCTATGTGTGTGTGGACAACGATCCAAGGACGCCGTATATGGTGTGCTTTTCCTGCAATCATGTCCATCTTGAAACGCCCGAGCAGGTGATCGCGTACGTAGGCGATATTATCGGTGGCAATCAGTTTACCATTGGTTTTTTCAAGAACGGGCGCCAGCGTATTGGTGGCAACCTCAATGCAGAGGAGGTGCGTGCCATCTCCTATAATGTGTTGACACTTTTTCTCCGTTCTTTCCCAGACCTCAAACTGATCGATGTAGCTGATTCTATCAAAGTTAGGGGCTGGGCGCAGGACGGCGATTTTGATGCAACCTTTGGCGTGGACGAGATGGGGAATGTGAGTATTCAAATTATTGAGGTATCTGCGAATGAATAGAAATGAATTCGAAAAAATCATCATAACTGATATTATTGAACAATATCCGGAGCACAAACAAAAATTACAAGCACAGTTTGAGAAGAGCGTTGTGCAGAAAAGGGAAGTCTCCACGTACGGTTTTTCAACCTACTACACTGTTACAGCACCGGAAGAAGCTCTTGGAAACAATGAAAATCTTCAACTCGGCAAAAGCCAATGGAAGATAAACGGCTTGCAACATGGGAGTGATTATATCTTGTGGATCAAAAACGGATTTATCACCTGCTTGGAGGGCTTTTCCTATAATGAACCCTGGCCGGATGAAATTCTGTGGTGTGAAAAAATAAAAACTTGAGATAGACGAAATAGGAGTAAGGCTATGGCAGACGAAATAATTAGTGGAAAAATCTATTTTTCACGTGCTCTGCTTGGTGGAGAATGTAAGAATTTGGTTGAATTCTTAACTTGCCGTGCAGTGGAAAATCAAATATGGATCAACACGGGCGAGCAAATCAAGAACCCTGACGTGAGGTATAAGTATTCCATAGATAACGGAAAAAACAATGGTCTTACAGATGAATACCTCTGTTTTGAAATAACCGATGACAAGGATACAGACGAATGTAGTCGTATTATCAGCGGCATATGGTACCGCAATCCGGATTATGTCATATCCGATTGGGGAAATTCGCGTATTCCCGACGTCGAAAATTTCTTGGTGCAAATCATGGAACACGATTTGATAGGATATCTTCAACTTTCTATTGATCCGGCACACGGTTATGTACCGTCGGAGTATTCAAATCATGATATTACGGCGCAGGAATTTTGCAAAACGCTTATGTCGCTGCCCAGTCACAGTGCGCTACCGAACGGACAATTCAATATAGCGCGAAGGGAAAGGTCATATTTATGAAAGAACTTAATGTTTCTGAGTCACGAAAAATAAGAGATTTATTCATTAATCGTTTTGTTGATCAAACCACAGAACGTTATAAAATGATTAAAGAAATTGATTCGCAAAGCGTTTCTCTTTATTTGTGGGATACATTATTAAAGCCTTTTAGTACAATCGTTAATTATTATAGCGCAATAAACCATCTGCAAAATAGTTCTAATAAAGTTTTTTTAATGATGGATATTCAAAGAAGAAACAGAGGTTCAGAAGAAACCCAATTCAATCTATATTTGAAAAAACACAATTATGAGAGGGAAGCTGTTTTTGAACTTCCCGCATCAGAAGTCGCAGAACTTTATCGCATTGATAATGAAATTCATACGAGTTGGATGCCTTCTGATTTGAATTTGCTTGAGGACATATATGTGTTTGATGAATCTTTCAAATGGCTTATCGTATTTACCCATGAGCAGGTTGATCTAATCGACACGAACTATCACAGGCTTTGTTTCTCAAATTTATTGATGAAACCGATGATACTTGAATTTGAAGATTACACGATTGATGTGCACGAAGAAAAAATGAAAACGCTTGCACATAAAAAATACCGCTGCCAATGTCCGCCTTGCCGCACTTTCAGAGAATATGCAAGCACTCTTTCGAGTGATCTAAAACACCGTTTTGATGCGCTCGGACTAGACCTAGAAACCCCCGACGAAGTGTATGACTTTGGGAAAGACGAAAAAGGAAATCCGATGTACGTCGCATGGTGGAATCTTTATGGAAAGATAAAAAACAGCGAAAAACCTTGTTGCATATCCGATAACTTTGAAATATCATTTTACGATAAAGCGCTATATACTCCAAAATGGTTTCAAAATTCCCCCTGCGTCCAAATGAGAGCCGTTATTCGTGGACCGAATTTGAAGCCGTTAGGCAAGAAATATTGGAGAGATAAAGATAGAAATTCATTCCAATATCACGTGTCAGACGAGGTGTGTTCCGCACTGAAAGATTTGGTTGGATGTGAACTCATCGGGCTTGATACCGGTTCTATGCCTGTGAATGATAAGCCGGCAAAATCTCATAAAGTCAATATTTATATCAAACATCCGCAGGAATCGGATTTGCGTATGGTTTCTCTTGTGGCAGATCGGGATATAGATACTTGTTTTGACGGCATCGATAGAATGGTGTTTGGTGCGAATATTTCGAAAGCGGAGATGGAATTGGTGGTAGATGAGACATTGCCTTGTCCGCGTGGAAAAATTCAGAAAATCAACATTTTTGAGAGCACCATCGCGGGAGAGAGGGACCGAGTGATATATGATTCTCATCTTTTGATTGAACTGGAAACTGGGAAGAAAATGATCTTTCGCATTGAACCTGACGCTGAGGAAGTATTAACAGTATTTACCGAGATCGAGGATTGTAATATAGAAAAGTACCTTCGCGTTTCGGACATTTGGTTTTTGCATTCTTATCAAACCGAAACCAAGGTGCGCGTATAAAATTGCTATCCGATTACAATGCACTGTCAACAAAAAATCCATCGAAAAAAATCGATGGATTTTTTTCTTTTTTATCTGCCTTTGATTGCCAAAGTCGAAAATTTACGAAAAATATCTTGACAATTTCTTAATAAACAGTATAATATAATAGAGTTATTATGCTCAAATTATATTCAAAGGAATTGCCAATGAAGAAGAACACTCCCTTGCCGCCTCTTTCGGCGGTTGAGCAACAACAATATATCGACCTGATGCGAGCCGAAAACGATGCCGTTTTTGCGGCAACGGGCAAACGTCGCGCGGCGTTCATTGAGACCTTCGGTTGTCAGCAAAACGTGGCAGACAGCGAAAAGTTTGCAGGTATGTGCGAGGCAATGGGATACGCCATTGTTACAGAAGCGAAGGATGCCGACCTCATTGTGGTCAACACTTGCGCCATTCGCGAGCACGCCGAAAAAAGAACGCTTTCCATCGTGGGGCAGTACAAGCATATCAAGGAGAAAAATCCGTCTCTTGTAATTGCCGTTGGTGGCTGTATGATGGCGCAACAGCACCGTCAGGATGACATCAAATTCCGCTATCCTTACGTCGATTTCGTTATGGGCCCTTCGTCCTTGCACCGTTTGCCGCAACTGCTAGTGCAAAAGTTCAAAACAGGCAAGCGCATCTACTGCCCCGAGGAAGCCGAATATACGGTGGTTGAGGATCTGCCCATCCGTCGCGAAAGCACCTACCGCGCGTGGGTTTCGGTTATGTATGGCTGCAACAATTTCTGCTCCTATTGCATCGTGCCTTACGTGCGCGGACGCGAGCGTAGTCGCGAAAAAGACAAGATCATTGCCGAGGTGCGTGAACTTGTAGAGAGCGGTTACAAGGATATTACTCTGCTTGGTCAAAATGTCAATTCCTATGCCAAGGATCGTGCTGACGGCTATGATTTTGCCGATCTGCTCGCAGAGCTTGATGCCATCGAGGGGGATTTCATTCTCCGTTTTATGACAAGCCACCCCAAGGATGCAAGTCACAAGTTGATTGATGTGATGGCGAATTCCCGTCATATTGCGCATCAGTTCCATCTGCCCATGCAATCGGGCAGTGACCGCATCCTTGCCAAGATGAATCGACGTTACGATACCGAAAAATATCTTGGCATCGTCGACTATATGAAAGAGAAAATGCCCGACGTTACCATTACATCGGACATTATCGTCGGCTTCCCGGGGGAGACCGAGGAAGACTTTGTGGGCACGCTGAATATGCTCTCGCGCGTGCGTTTTGATATGCTCTATTCCTTCATCTACTCGCCGCGCAAGGGGACTCCCGCCGCCGAGATGGAGCAGGTGCCGCACGATGTCACTGCCGAGCGTTTTGAGCGTCTCTTGGCACTGCAAAAGGAGATCGGACAAGAACGCAACGATGCCCTCATAGGAAAGACACTTCGTGTTCTGTGCGACGGTGTGAGCAAGGGCAATGAGGCGCTTTATTCGGGAAGAACCGAGGGCAACAAGATCGCTTTTTTTGAGGGCGATGAAAATGACATTGGCAACTTTGTTAACGTCAAGATAGAGCGCGCCGACGCGTTTGCGCTTTATGGCAAAAAACAGTAAAAACAGAAAAGAGGACATAAATATGGAAATTTTTGAACTTGCAGCGGCTCTTGGCCAAAAGCTGAAAGAGGATGAGCGCTTGGTCGCTCTTGAAAATGCAAAAAATGCATACGAACAAAACAAAGAACTGCAAACCTATCTTGTTGAATACGATGTTCAACAAAGAGCTATGCAAAAGGCAGTTACCCAAGAGGATCGCGATATGGATCTCATTCAAAGCATCCAACGCCGCATCGATGAGCTTTACGATCTCATTGTGAACAATGAGGCATTCGCAGAACTCAACCGTGCGCAAGCCGTTGTCAACGAGCTGATGAACAGTGTGAACCAAACCATTATGACGCAAATTACGGGCGAGGAGCCCTCGGGCTGCACCCACAACTGTAGCACCTGCTCGGGTTGCCACTAAGCAATTCGCGCATAGCACGAATTGCAGTGATATTCGCCGTTGGCGAGTGATATCGATTGCAAGCAATCGGTGATATGCGGCTTTGCCGCGTGATATGTGCCTTTGGCACGTGAAAGATTGTGGAAAACAAATACGAGGCAAGCGGGCGAGAGTAGAAAAGGGCTCCCTCCCGGTGGGAGCTCTGATTCCTATCCGCGAATAAGATTTTAGCATCTACGAAATTAATCGATAAGGAGATACTGCCATGACTCCAATGATGGAGCAATATTGGGAAATCAAAAATCAGTACAAGGATTATATCGTTTTTTACCGTCTCGGAGACTTCTACGAGATGTTCTTTGACGACGCC
>JAZSFM010000093.1:0-3541 GCA_045532215.1 Eubacteriales bacterium
AAAACACATGAATTAACAATGAAGGATGCATCAAATATGCAGCGGTCATTGTATTAATAAAATGTTGCAACCTCTTGTGCGGGAGGTACAGCAAATTCGGTTTTGGTGACGTAAAGAACAGGGCCGGGACCGCGATAGAGCTTGTGTTTTTCAATCTTAATTGTACCCGTCAAAGTTACCCAATCACGCGTTTTGAGACTTTTTTTCTCCTCGAAAATGCATACAAGCGGATTGAATGCGATGTCATCTACACAGCAGGTCATTACGTGTCTGCCGGCCAAAACGCTCTTGTTGCCAAGAGAGGCATCCGCGGCTACAATTCCCTTAAACCGCACCGTTTTGCCGTTGTATTTTTCCATCTCCTCGGAAAGATCACGGTAGAAGAGCGCGTAAAATTCATCCTCTATGTTGATAACGTCAGCGTTGAGATCAAACGGAAGCGGATCTTCAATCTCATCATACTCGACGTGTCCATCTGGATAATCGTAGGTGATGGCTACACGGCGAGAGATGCCGCGAATCACCTTATGAATCTCCTCTTTGTCAATCACGGCAGGTGTGCGGTTGAGAACGATCATTTCTGCATTCAAAAGCTTATCTACCATCAACTGACGCATATTGGTGTTATAAGTGAGGAAAGTGTTGGCATCTGCAAACATCATTTCTTGATAGATTGCCCACGTGTCGGGAAGATTTTGATAAAGCGTGTTAAGCGACCACATACCGTTATATTCAATGATTACGCGGTCAAGGCGGTGCTTTTTACCAAGCTCTGTCAGGTATTCTTTAGTGATATCTTCTTCGTTTTCGATGGTTTCAAGATAAACATTCTTGCCCCAAAAGCGGTCGAGTTCAAACTCGTCAATTCCCTCTTCGCATTGAATGATAAGGGTTTTCTCGCCCGAGTTAAAGCGTTTATCTTCCATTGATTCTTGAATAATGTGGGTTTTGCCGCCCTCTAAAAATCCGGTAAAAAGATAAACCGGTAATTGATTCATCATTGTAAAATCTCCTTACTTCAGTTCAGTGCCAAACAGTGAGGAAAGTGCCTCGCGGTCAAGTTTTGAGCCGATGACACAGAGTCTGCCGGTAATAGCCGCAGAACCCTCACGTACGTCGCCCTCTCCGGGAACATAATCAAAATGCAGCCACTTACCGCATTTGCACTCAACAATGCCCTTTGCACGCAAAACAAAGCCGTATTTTTCATCTGTAAGAGCCGCAAGAATGGTTTGAAGCTCGTCCTTACCAAACTTTTTGGTTGTCTCCGCGCCAAAACTGACGAACACTTCATCCGCGTGATGATGGTGGTGATGATGCTCGTGTTTGTGATGTTCGTGATGATGACATTCGCACTCCGGATCATCGCACTCATGCTCATGATGGTGGTGATGATGCTCATGCTCGTGGTGCTCGTCATCTTCATCATGATGATGGTGGTGATGTTCGTGGTGATGGCACTCACATTCAGGATCATCACACTCATGCTCGTGATGGTGATGATGGTGACAATGGCAATCGGGATCGTCACATTCTTCGTCGTGGTGATGATGAACGTCGGCAGCCAGACGTGCAAGTTCTTCTTCAATAGTATCGCGACGCTCCATAGCAGCCAACAGTTGTGCACCGTCAAGAACATCCCAAGGAGTGGTAACAATGGTGGCCGTGGGGTTCTTTTCATGCAAAAGTGCCACAGTTTCTTCGATCTTTTCATCGTTTGCGTTTTGTGTGTGAGAAAGAACGATGCAACCCGCATTTTCGATTTGATCGTTAAAGAACTCACCAAAGTTCTTCATATACATTTTGCATTTCTTTACGTCGGCAACGGTTGTAAAGCCATTGAGAAGAACATCCGTAGCGTCGAGGTTTTGTACTGCACGAATAATATCAGAAAGTTTACCAACGCCCGAGGGCTCGATGAGAATACGATCGGGATGATATTCGTCAAGTACCTTTTGCAATGCTTTGCCGAAGTCTCCTACCAAAGAGCAACAAATGCAACCGCTGTTCATTTCGGTTACTTCAATACCTGCATCCTGCATAAAACCGCCGTCAATACCGATTTCGCCAAATTCGTTTTCAATGAGAACCAATTTTTCGCCTGCGTATGCTTCTTTTAACAGTTTTTTGATAAGAGTTGTCTTTCCTGCTCCCAAAAAGCCGGAGAAAATATCAATTTTTGTCATTTTCATCTTCCTTTTTTATAAAAAAATCATTACCCTTTATTATACATCGAAAAAAGGAAAAAGTCAACCGTTCAAGAGAAAAAAGAGGAACCTTCCGCAGAAGATTCCTCTTTTTTATTCTCATGCGAGATTAGAGACCGCGCTTAATGTAGCTGGTGTGCAAAATCTCGTGTGCCTTGTGGCTGTTGGGATGTCCGAAGAATTCATCGTACAGAACCTGAACAGCAAGGTTATCTTGAGAGGTGCGCAGCGTTTCATTTGCGTCATCGTTGTAAAGAACTGCAGCACGAACTGCACGCAGATCCATGTTCATACGAACGCTTGCGGGTTGAAGGGGTTGTCCACCACCGTTTACACAGCCGCCGGGGCATCCCATAATCTCGATGAACTGAACATCGAGCTCGCCTGCCTTAACCATGTTAAGGAGCTTCTTTGCCATACCGGTGCTGGAAGCAACTGCTACGTTAACAGTCAGGTCGCCCAGCTTGTAGGAAGCAGTCTTGATTCCTTCAACGCCACGAACTTCGGTGAAGTCGAGCTTTTCAAGCTTCTTGCCAAGAATCTTCTCTGCCGCATAGCGGAGAGCAGCTTCCATAACGCCGCCGGTTGCGCCGAAGATTGCGCCTGCACTCGAACCGATTGCAAAAGGATCGTCAAACTTCTCGTCCTCAAGAGCACGGAAGTTGATGCCTGCCTTTTGAATCATTCTGCCAACCTCACGGGTGGTGATAGCGTAGTCAACATCGGGAACGCCTGCTGCGTTTTGATCTTGACGGCCTACCTCAAACTTCTTTGCGGTACAAGGAATTGCAGATACCATAACGATATCCTTAGGATCCCAACCCATCTTTTGAGCGTAGTAGGTCTTTACTACTGCACCGAACATTTGTTGAGGAGACTTACAGGTAGAAAGATTCTCGGTGAATTCCGGGAAGTAGTGCTCGCAGTACTTGATCCAACCGGGAGAGCAAGAAGTGATCATAGGAAGAGTTCCGTTGTTTTGGATTCTGCCGATGAGCTCGTTTGCTTCTTCAACGATGGTCAGGTCAGCGGTGAGGTTCATATCGTAAACGCCATCAAAGCCGAGTGCCTTGAGAGCGGCAACCATCTTACCCTCTACGTCTGTGCCGGGCTCGTAGCCAAAGCATTCACCGAGCTGTGCGCGAACAGAGGGGGCGGTGCAGATAACGGTATGCTTGGTGGGATCTGCAAGAGCGGCAAATACACCGTCGGTATCGTCTCTTTCATAGAGAGCACCTACGGGGCAAGCTACGATACATTGACCGCAGTTGATGCAGGAGGTAGCTGCGAGAGGTTGCTCGAAAGCAGAGCCGATATAGGTATCAAATCCGCGG
>JAZSFM010000144.1:0-19434 GCA_045532215.1 Eubacteriales bacterium
GTTTCATCAACTACGGGGGTAGTTTCGTCAACTACGGGAGTAGTTTCGTCAACTACGGGAGTAGTTTCGTCAACCACGGGAGTAGTTTCTGCAGGAGTTGTTGCTGCAGGAGTTGTTGCTGCAGGAGTGGTTTGTGCAGGAGTGGTCTCTTGTTCCTTACCACCAAAACAAGAAGCAACAGAGAGCATCATAGCAACGGTAATAACCAGAGCCAGAATGCGGAAAACGTTTTGGTTTTTCATCTTGAAAACCTCCATTAAAAATTTGGAGCTGGGCTCCATGGCAACATTATATCATAACACACCCAATTCTGTGTGGATTTTCATAAAAAATTCACAAATATTTTTTCCAAAAATACCTGTTTTTTTCCGTTTTGGACATTTTGGGCTATTTTCTGTCGCTTCGGTAAAGGTTTTGTGATGTTTTTTACTATATTTATATATAAATACGCGCCCTAAAATGGGCAATTTGAACACTTTAACCGACCAAGCCAACAGAAAAAAGAGCCGATTTGACGTCAAAATGCGCCTTCGGCTCTCTTTTTTTTGCCTATTTCTTTTCAAAACCGTGAACAAAACCCGAAACATCAGCGGAGCAAACATCCCCGCCAATCACCTTGCCGCGATGGACAAGTACATTTGCCCAAACGGTCCCCTCATAGCCCTCATAATTTTTAATTACAAAGGTGTAACGGGTGACATCCTTGCCGCGATATTTTGTCAGGTTGAGCCCTTGCGACTTTTGCAGCTCGTTGTAGGCGGCAAAAACCTTATCGAACTCCGCGGGAATGGTGACAGTCTTTTCTTCTACAGGTGTTGCCTCTACTTCCCAACCGAACTGTGCCAAAAAGTTGGCGGCATCGGACGGCGTTTTGACTTTATCGTAGGAATACTCCACTTTGGCGTCGGCGTCTGTCGCCGGCTGATTGGGAATGGCATACGTGGGAACAAACGCGATGAGCGTAATCAAAACCGTCAGCGCAACACAAATGACACCTACCAATTTGATGGTGCTTGCTCGCATGGAATAAACAAACATATTTTGCCTCCTAAAATCGTTTTTGTTGCAATATATGAGGCAAGAGCGCACTTTATTCCTCTTTTTGGGCGCCTTTCGTCCTATTTTCCACGTTAAAAAATTTTTTGAATTTTTTCATAATTGCTCTTGACGCAAGAGTAAAGTTGTTGTATAATGAAATAAAAGCAACAAGGAGGATTTCCCATGGCTAAGACTGTAAACACCACCCCTGCAAAAGTAAAACCCGATTACGTAATGAGAAGAAGTGCTTGGAGCGTTATTCGCCCTTGGCACATTTTGCTTTTCTTCCTCGTCATTCCCCTCATTATTATGATTGTGAAAATCATCAATGTTAAGGACGATACAATTTCCTTCTACGGCAACAAGGTTGTGCATAGAAGCGGCATTCTCTCCAAGCATGAAGAAACCACTGTTTTGACGCGCGTGCTTTCCGTAACCGTGAAACAAACCCTCTGGGGCAGAATTTTCAACTACGGTACGATTAAAGTAGACGTAGTGGGTAAGTGGGATTTCGATATGCGCGGCATTAAAAACCCCAATAAGGCAAAAGTATATCTTGAAAAAATCATGTTAAACGGAAGACGTATAAGACCGATTATGATGAACTAACCGCACAAAACGACATATTCAAAAAAGACAGAGAACGTAGAAATTCTCTGTCTTTTTTTGTCGGAAGGCATTTATCCAAAGGTTTTTGCGGCGGCGATGAGGGAATAGTTCTTTGCTCCAATGCTAATGCGTTCCCACGCCTCGGGAGCGCCCGTGTAATAGACGTGTGTGAGATACGCGCAGTTATAGAACGCCATTTCGGCGATCTCGGTGGTAACCAAGCTGATGGTGACACTCGCCCCCGCTCGCATAGGCGGATAGAGCAAAAGCTCTCTGCCATCGGATGTGTAGAGGATGCCGTCGATGTCGCAATACTCCTCGTTTGAGTCGTTGACAGATATATAAACAAGGTTGGGGCAATTTGCAAACGCAAGTGCCCCAATGTGCTCGACGGTTGCGGGAATTTGAATAGCGTTGATCTGTTTTTGCCCGTAAAGCGCACGTGCCGCAACAGTTGTGACCTTATCCCCCGCAGGGGAATACGCAGGAATGACCACGCAAGCATCGGTACACGTTCCAATGCCGACCAGGGTGCAGGTTCCGTCCCCTGCCGACGCAAACAAAAGACTGTTGCTCTGTGTGGTGATTTCTTCGGGCGTTGTCACTTCTTCGGGAAGTGTCGTCTCGGGTAAAAAGAGCGTTGTTGTCTGCGGCGTGGGCAGTGTTGTCTCCGTTAACGGCGGTCGCGTTTGCTCGCTTCCCACACGCATATACGCAACGCTGATCATCGCTATCGTCAGCGCCAGCGCCACCGCAAATACGATGGCAAGTGTGATTAAAAACGTTTGTGTCATTTTCATTTGGTTGTCCTTTCTTTTGAGTGACTGCGGGGGAACCTTCTTGCCAAGAAGGGTTCCCCCGCACCCCCTCCAAGAAATCTCAAACAAAAGGAAAACAAAAAACAGATGGTCGGTAAGGGACGGCACCCTCGACGTCCCGCCACAAACGAATCATCGAGGACAAAGATTAACAATTTGATGAGCGTGTCTTTGTCCTACGTGTTTTGTAATCCTTTGTTTTTGGGACGTCGAGGGCGCCGTCCCCTACCGATATTCACTCTGCACTTTATCCAATTATCCCACTTCCCTCTTTTGTTGTCAAGAAAAACCGTGAGACACAAAAAGACTGAAAATGACCGAAAAAGCATCAAAACGAGCACACGTGTGCGCGTTTTTGTCGCTTGCGTGCATCTTTTTGCGGCATCTGTCGAACATTTTTTCTCCCCTTTCTTGACAAAAGGGTTTTTTCTTTGTATAATGGGGTGAGAAAAGCAAAAGGAGGGATACAGATGTACACAGAGATCATCAAAGAATTGATGAAAGCAAAAATGACGAGCATGATCATTGCCGTCGTTCTTTTGGTGGTTGCCTTTGTGCTGATCTACTTCTTTTCTGTGCGCCCTGCAAAAAAGAAGATGTCAAAAAAGAAGCGCCGTTGGTATGACCAACACCACGATAAATCGTGGGCTTGGTTTGTGGCGGTGACTCTTATTTTTGCTATCTCCTTTGGGGAGGATCTGTATTACTATCTTTCCTTGCGCCAAGATTTGAAAAACGAAAACTACGCCACATATACCGGCGAATTTTACTACTATTATTCTCCCAAGGATCCCGATTACGTGGAATGGACAGATGACCAAGGGAAAACACAAAGAGCAAGATATCTTTACCGAATAGAGAAATTTCAAGACGGCAAACACCGTCTGAGAGAAGATTACTACAAAGGCACGATTGTTTACGCTCCCAACGGCGGACATCTGCTCTGGTGGGATGCTGTACCGATAGGGGAATAAATTGCAACGCATTGAAGCGGATTTTTTTAGCCCTCCTCCGGGAGGAGGGAAAACGCCGTGAGCGGCGTAGGGAGGAGCCCGCGTGCATGAAAGGCTTTTAGTTGCGTAGGCTCCTTCCGGTTCGCTTCGCTCACCACCTCCCTCTCGGAGGGAGGCTCAAGTTAGTGTACACCACGGGTAAACATCTACTTTGTGGAATACCGTACCGATAGGGGAATAAATTGCAACGCATTGAAGCAGATGTTACTTAAGCCTCCCCTGTGCAGAAGGAAAGGCGCAAGCGCCCCGCAATTGCGAGCAATTGCTTCGGTGGCATTTTCGCAAGAAAATGACGGAAGGGTTGGCGTTATATTTCTTTATCTAAGTTAAAACAAATCACAAAAAACGGAGAACGTCATGAAAATTGCTGACATTGAAATCAAAAACGGAATATGTCTTGCCCCGTTGGCGGGGGTAAGTGACCGCACCTTTCGCGCGATGGCGCGTCGGTTCGGTGCGGAGTACACCGTGAGCGAAATGGTGTCGGCAAAGGCACTTTGCTACGAGCAGTTGTGCAAGCGTCCCGTCACAGAAGAGCGAACAAAAACCGCTCCTTTAGCAGCGGTCCTGCGCGAGGAACTCCCTATGGCGGTGCAGCTTTTTGGAACAGAACCCGAGTTTGTCGCTCGCGCGGCGGCACTCCTTGAGAGCAACGATTATCGCGGATGCATCAGCGAAGTTCCGCCATCGATCATTGACATCAATATGGGCTGCCCCATGGCAAAAATCGTTGGCAACGGTGAGGGCTCGGCACTGATGAAAAATCCCGCTTTAGCCGCAGACGTGGTGCGAGAAACGGTCAAAGCCGTCAAAATCCCCGTCACTGTCAAAATTCGCGCAGGATGGGATAAGGACAGCATCAATGCAGTCGAGCTTGCCAAACGTTTGGCGGATGCCGGCGCTTCGATGATCTGCGTGCACGGTCGAACCAAGGAGCAGATGTACTCGGGCAAAGCCGACTGGAGCATTATTCGCGCTGTCAAAGAGGCGGTGGACATTCCCGTTGTGGGAAACGGTGATGTTTTCTCAGCGGCGGATGCTTTGCGCATGTTCGAAGAGACGGGTTGCGACGGCATTATGGTGGCACGCGGCGCGCAAGGAAACCCGTGGATTTTTGCCGAAATCCTCTCTGCCATCGAAGGAAAAGAATACACGCCCCCAACGTTCGAAGAACGATTTGCGGTCGCTCTCGAACACGCGCGCGGTCTTGTTCACGAAAAGGGCGAGCGAGTTGGCGTTGCCGAGAGCCGCAAGCATCTCTCTTGGTATCTGCACGGTATGCGCGGTGCGGCGAATGCACGCAACGCGGTGATGCAAGCAACCACGCTCGAAGAAATCGAACAAATTTTGCAGTCGCGTTTGTAAAAAAATCAAATAAGCATTGACTTTTTTGCAAATAAGTGGTATGATAATAAAAGAAACATTGACAACAACTCACAGGAGGATACGATAAATGGCAGAAACAAGACAGAAAGTAGAGGGCAAGTACCTCGAATATTTGGAGAAGCCGCTGGTGCGCGAAGGCAACACCATTTGCTACGGCGATATGAGCGAAAAGTGCATTCTGGTGCTTGAAATTATGTCCTATAAAGAAGTTGAGGGCAAAAAATTGCCCAAGGACGTGTTTATTCAGGTCATCGACTCCAAGGACCCCAACAAAATCATCAAGCAAGGTAAAAAAGAAGGTCTTTACGATGCTTTTAGCGTAGGACTTGTTTGGCTTGACCTCGCACTCAAAGCAAAATAAATAAAAAAAGAAAAGCGTGCAACGAAAAACCATTGCACGCTTTTTGTTTGTGTTCTACTGTTCTGATATTCTCAGAGTTGTTTTTGCTTCTTTGCTCTTTTTTGCTTTCTTTTCGGGTTCGCTGCCATCGGAAAGCGTTTTGGGGTGTCGTTCGGAACAAATTTGACCTCTTGCGCTACGGGGCTTGGGCATTCCAAATATGTGTTTCTTCCACAAGCGTTATTGTTTACACGTATTACAGTTGTTGCAAGCGGTATATTTGGAGCCGCAATTCCATTTGTCTGCGTTGCTCTGCCCTTAATTCAAAAAGAAGGAATATTTTGTAGAATTGGCACACTTGTCGAACATCGCGCGAATATTCTGCATGCATTCTTGCGATCTTGGCGTTCTTGCGTTCCAATTTGATGGCGCGCCTCGGTCTTCTTGTTGCTTTTATGCGTATTTTCTGGCGTCTCATTGCGTTGTCTCCTTTTTTGTATATACGTGATGCAAAACTACAGAATTTGGTCGGGGAGAACCGTCTCTCCTTCCGGCTCGGGAAAACTATCGGCAAATGCGGTTGCCAAGCGGTCGCACCGCTCGTTATAGGGGTGACCGTCATGCCCCTTTACCCACACGAGTTCGACCTCGTGGGTGTCAAGCAATTTTAAGAGCTTCTCCCACAAATCGGGGTTGAGTGCGGGGGATTTGTCGGCACGTCTCCATCCCTTGGCTTGCCACGATCTCGCCCACCCTTGGGTGATGGCGTCGACCAAATACTTGGAGTCGGATGTCAGCGTGACGCGACAGGGCTCTTTGAGCGCCGCGAGTGCTTCGATGGCAGCCGTGAGCTCCATGCGGTTGTTGGTTGTCTGCGGCTCGCCGCCCGACATCTCGCGCTCGATGCCGTGATACACAAGCACCGCACCCCAGCCGCCGCGCCCCGGATTGCCGCGACAGGCACCGTCGGTATAAATTTCTACGTGCTTCATCAAAAAAAGCACCGCCTTTCATTCGTTCTACTCTCATTATACACGAAAAAAACAAGAATTGCAAGGGGTGGCAGAAAATAAATAAGAGAAACTTGCAAACAACAATCAAAAATATTGTTTTGGGCAAAGCGCTACTTTTTTGCCCTCGGTATTGCAATTTTCTCGCATTTGTGGTATAATACGGAATATAAAAGGTTTTAAGGAGTCTTTGAGAAAATGAAAAAGGACCTAAAAACAAGACTGGTGAACAGAAAGGTCAAACCGCCAAACCGATTTTTAATGACCATCGGTATGTGGATTGTAGGGCTTATCAACAAGCGTTACGGGGTGGATTTTAGCTACGATTACGATCGCAAATCCATTCAAAACCAACCAACAGTTCTGCTTTCCTCGCATGCATCGCGGCTTGAGTTTGTTTATACCATCTATGGCTTTGGCCGTAAGGATATCAACGTTGTTTGCGGATACCAAAACATCCTCAAAAAAGGGTTGTTTGGTTTGTTTCTCGCCTTTGGTGCCATTTCGAAATATCTCTATCAACCCGACTTGATGTGCGTAAAAAATATGTTGCGTGTTCTACACCGCAACGGTGCGATTGGGCTCTTTCCCGAGGGGATCCAATCCACAAGCGGGAGCACACACCCCATCAACCCCGCAACGGCACAATTCATTAAGGGTTGCAAGGCGAACGTTGTGGTGTGCACCTCAAGAGGGGCATATTTGGCAACCAACCGCTATTCATCCGATCGCAAAAAAGGACATATTGGCATCCATTACAGTCTGCTCTTTACTCCCCAAATGCTAAAAGAGCTTACCGAGCAGCAAATTTACGAGCAGATCTTGCAAAAAATCAGCTACAACGATTTCGAATTTAATAAAACCGCACGTCACAAATACATAGGCAAGTTGCCAAACGCTTCGGGGCTTGACAAGATTCTTTACAAGTGCCCCGATTGCAAAAAAGAGCACTCCCTGTATGTGGAAAATGACACAATCAAGTGCAAGCATTGCGGTTTTGCGGCACGAGTAAATGAATATTACGACCTCATTCCCGTTCGGGGAAAAAATCTTCCCGACAATATTGACGCGTGGTTCAAGTGGCAACGCAGATGTGTTGCGCGCGAGGTCAAAAATGACGATTTTGCATTGACGCTTGAGGGAAATCTTTGCACCATCAAGCTTGACAAGCTGAGAAAGCCACCCAAAAACAGAGAAACGCTTTCGGTTGGAAAGGCAACACTCACCAATCACGGTCTCTCGTTTACGGGTTTGCTTGACGGGAAGGCAGTTGATTTTTTCTTCGATGCAAAAGCCGTCTACTCGCTCACCTTCTCCACACAGGGCTTTTTGGAATTCTATTACAATAATGACTATTTTATGATTATCCCCGACGATACCACCCACGGACTTATCCAGTGGACACTTGCCGCAGAAGAAATTCACAATCTTTATGATGCGCGATGGAGAGCTGCTTGCGAGGACGTTTACGAGTATGATAAAGGAGAAATTTATGAGTAAACAAACAGAAATGGATGTAAAAGTAAAGTTTGGTCTGAAAAGTTTTATCACGGTCGTTGCAATCCTGTTGGTTGTTTTGATTTTTGTGGGTGTGCTGACCTTCGTCATTCCCGCAGGTCGATACACCATCTATACGACCGACGAATCCAAAATCAACGAACCGTTTTATCAATATACCACTGACGAAACGCTCAACAAACAAATTGTAATCGATTCTTACCGCGAGCTCGCCGACGGCGAAAACACAACACGTCTGCCAATCTTTCGTTGGTTGACCTCTCCCTTTGAAGCCCTGCTTTTTGGTGCCAACAGCTCCAATATGATTATGATTATTGCGCTGCTTTTGGTGCTTGGCGGCACCTTTAAGGTGCTGGAGGAAAGCGGCGGACTTGTATCTCTTGTCAGAGTCATTATGGTAAAACTTCACGCAAAGCGTTTTGTTGCCATTTGGGCAATTACTGCCGTCATTATGATTTTATCGGCGATGTTCGGACTGCAAGAGCAGTTGCTCATTCTCTATCCTGTTTTTGCAATGCTTTGCACAGCGCTGAATTGGTCGCGTTTTACGGCTATTTCCTTTGTTTTGATTGCATCGGGTGTTGGCTTCACCACAGCGATTACCAATCCTCTCACCATTGGAATGGCATCCTCTGTCGCCGCAGGTGTGAGCGTAACCGACGGTATGTGGTACCGTTGCATCATCTTTTGCGTGATGTACGTTATCACCGCACTCTTTTTGACAACGCTTGCCAAGAACGATGAGAAAAAAGCAACCGAAAAGTTTGACGTTGACGGCTTTGTGATGGTTTCCCCCGAAGAGCACACCGCCGACATTCGCAAGGCAAAAATGATTACGGCGCTCTTCTCTGTTGCTCTGCTTTCTGTCATTATCACAACGGCGATTGAATCGCTTCGCTCGCTTGCAATGGTGTTTATGGCAGTTGCGTTCATTATGGGAACGGTGATTATCGGCAAGCTTTTGCTCGGCACCTACAAGCAACTCGGCAAGAGCTTTGTCAAGGGTGTTAAGGATGTTCTCCCCTCTATCGTTATCATTATGATTGCCTTTGGCATTACGCATATTGCGCAACAGGGCAACATTTTGCACACCATCTTCTATTATTTCTACAATTCCGTAACAAACATCTCGCCCTATCTTGCGGTTGTCATTTTGTACGCGTTCGTGCTCATTATTGAGTTCTTCATCCCCAGCGCATCCGCAAAGGCAGTTCTCATCATCCCAATGTTGACACTCGCTCCCATTGAGGGCATCAGCAAAACGGTTATCATTCTGACCTACCTGTTTGCCGACGGATATACCAACGTTTTGTATCCCACCTGCGGCACGCTGCTCGTTGGTCTCGGCCTTGCCGACGTCAGCTTTGCACAGTGGTTCAAGAGAACCATTTTGTTCCAGCTCTTCCTGATGGTTTTGTCTCTTGGTTTCTTGATGTTGGCCGTGTTTATTGGATTGTAATACATACCCGCAGAAAACGCTCGAAGCAATTCGGGCGTTTTTGTTTTGTTTATTGCAACTTTTTTTGTGGGAAACGCTGTATTTTCTTGACAAGCACAAAATTTTATGTTACAATAATATGTTGTATATAATTTTAACTATATTTTTGATTGAAAAGAGGTCCTGAAAATGCATTGGTCAGAAGAAATTGCGCAGCGGATTATCGCTCGCAATCCCGAAAAAGAAGAATATGTGTGCGCCGCGGGCATTAGTCCCTCGGGCTCTGTTCACATTGGTAACTTCCGCGACGTTGCCACCTCGCTAATGGTAGTACGCGCTCTCGAAAAGCTTGGTAAAAAGGCAAAGCTGTTGTTCTCTTGGGACGAATACGACCGTTGCCGCAAGATTCCCGCAAACGTGCAAGCGGTGGTTGGCAACGACTATGACAAATATATCGGCTCCCCTTACGTTGATATTCCCGACCCTTGGGGCTGCCACGAAAACTATGCAAAACACTTTGAGGAAGAATTCCTCAAAGCCATGGAGCAATTTGGCATCAAGCTCGACTGCCGCTATCAGGCAGATATGTACCGCTCGGGCAAATACACCAAGGACATTATCGAATCGCTCCAAAAGAGAGAAGAAATTTTTGAAATTCTCGACTCCTTCAAAACAAAAGACACCACCAAGAGCGAGGAACAACTCAAGGCAGAGCACGATGCCGAAAAAGCGGTTTACTACCCTGTTAGCATCTTTTGCTCCGAGTGCCACACCGACTTCACAACCATCACCAACCTCTCCGCCGATTGCACCGAGGCAGATTACACCTGCCGCTGCGGTCACAAGGGTCACATCAATTTTCTGACCGACTTTGACTGCAAGCTTGGTTGGAAGATTGACTGGCCGATGCGTTGGAGATACGAAAAAGTTGACTTTGAGCCCGGCGGAAAGGATCACGCCGCTCCCACCGGCTCTTACAGCAACTCCAAGATCATTTCCAAGAAGATCTTCGGTTTCGAGCCCCCGATGTTCCAAGGATATGAGTTCATCGGTATTAAGGGTATGACAGGTAAGATGTCCTCGTCTTCCGGTCTCAACCTCACTCCCGAAACGCTGCTCAAGCTCTATCAACCCGAAATTATTCTTTGGCTCTATTCCAAGACAGACCCCACCAAGGCGTGTGATTTCTGCTTTGATGACGGTATTCTGCGCCAATACTTTGAATTTGACAAGATGCTGACCGATGTTCGCGAGGGCAAGGCATCCGACGCGATTGCAGACATTATGTATAACTGCAAGATCGATGGCCGCGAAATTGAAACCGTTCCCTTCTCTCTGCTCGTTCAACTTGGCTCTATCGTTAACTTTAACGTGCCTATGCTTGAAACGGTATTCGAAAAAATCGGCACCCCCTACACCGCAGAACAGTTTGCTGACCGTCTTGACAGAGCGAAATTCTGGCTGGAACAATGCGCTCCCGACCAGGTCAACCGCCTGCGCGCCACCCGTAACTTTGAGGTTTGGAACGCGCTTGACGAAAACGAAAAGAAGACTATTGAATTGCTCCACGCCTACATTGCAAAGGGCGGCTACACGCTGGACGAGCTCAACACCGAGCTTTACGCCATCCCCAAGACCGTTTACGGCACCGAGATGACCGACAAGGAACTCAAGGGACTCCAGGGTAACTTCTTCCGCAACGTTTACCGTTTGCTCATCGACAAAGAAAAGGGCCCTCGTCTGTATTTGTTCCTCTATGCCATCGAAGCCGACAAGTATGTTGGTCTCTTGGATTTCTCCTATCCGCAAACCGAAGAAGAGATCGCCGCTGACACCGTTTGCGAGGAGTGCGCTCCCGAGGAAGAAGCTCCCGAGGTTCGCGAGGCAGACCCCGTTGAGCCCATCAAGGATCAAGTCACCATCGACGAATTTGCACCTCTTGATTTGCGCGTTTGCAAGATCCTCAAAGCGGAAACCGTTCGCAAGTCTCACTCCTGCCTCAAACTCACGCTGTTTGACGGCATCAGCGAGCGCGTGATTATGTCCTCTATTAAGGAATATTACTCTCCCGAAGATTTGGTCGGTCGCAAGATTATTGTGTTTGCTAACCTCAAGCCCAACCGCATCTGCAATGTCAACTCCCAAGGTATGCTCCTCGCCGCTACAAACAATGCCTGCGGCTGCAAGGTCATCTTTGTTGACGATGCTGTACCGGAAGGCACTGCTATTCATTAAGGTTTGAAAAGGGACGATGCGGGGGAAAAGAGGACTCTTGCAAGAGTCCTCTCCTCCCCCACGCCCCCTCCTCTTTCAGAACCTTCACAAAACGCAGACCGCCAATAAACCACCCCAAGAGGCGGCTTATCGGCGGTCTGTGCGCTTCGCGCAGGGTTATAGGACGTGGGGCGGTTGATATTTGCGACACATATAGCCAAATCTTGATTTTGCATCTATCTAACTTTGTAGGGGACGACGTCCTCGACGTCCCCAAAAAAGATGAAATTTTTGGCTATCTAATCGGCTACTTTTTCACTTCTGCTTACAGACACATACAAACACAAAAATTGTTAATTGCGGGGCGTCGAGGACGTCGCCCCCTACAAGAGTAGATTTTCTTTGGAAGAAGAAACCTCGTTATTCTTCACCTCACACCCAAAAAGAAGATTTCACCACGGACGGGGTGTTCACATTCCGTCCCGTGGTGAAAGTTCTTGGGGGTGAGAGGTTTGGAGAGAGGGGACTTCTTCCAAGAAAGTCCCCTCTCTCCAAAAGATCCCATCCCACTAAAAGGAGTATCACCATGAAACTGAACGTAAACATCAAGCTTTCGCGCGGAATGACCGCTCCCGAATATGCAACGAGTGGCTCGGCGGCAGTCGATCTGCGTGCCGCAATCGACGAGGGCGAGACCGTTGTCATCGCGCCCGGTGCGCGTGCGCTCATTCCTACGGGACTTTCTATCTCCCCCGAATCGAGCGAATACGTTGCCGTAATTGCAGGACGTAGCGGTCTTGGCGTCAAAAAAGGCGTGTCTCTTGCCAACGGCATCGGTGTTATTGACAGCGACTACCGTGGCGAAATTGGCGTTTGCCTGATCAACAAAGGTGACGAACCTTTTGAGGTCCATCGCGGCGACAGAATTGCGCAAATGATGTTTTTGCCCGTTGCGACCGCCAACTTTATTGAGGTCGCATCCCTTGACGAAACCGAGCGCGGTGCCGGCGGTTTTGGACATACGGGGATCCAATAAACAATTTTAAACTGCAAACAAATGAACAAAACAAACAACAACAAACTCACGGCCATATCAAGGGTTTTGCGCAAAAACATGACCGAAGAAGAAAACCATCTTTGGTACGATTTTTTGAAAAAACTCCCCCAAACGATTCATCGACAAAAAGTAATTGGGCATTATATCGTCGACTTTTATTGTGCCGAAGCAAAACTTGTAATCGAATTAGATGGTTCACAACATAGAACACAACAGGGAATACAAGATGATTTTTTGCGAGACGAATTTTTGAATCATTTAGGTATTATGGTTGTTCGATATTCTAACCTTGATATTCGCGAAAATTTTGAGGGTGTTTGTTCTGACATTTCAAGAAAAATCTCTGAAGGTAAGCGACATGTCTAAACGGATGCTCCGCATCCTACACCTCATCAGTCACCTATCGGTGCCAGCTTCTCCTCAAGGAGAAGCCTTTGGTTGGTTCGCTGCAAAAGCGTTCTCCTCGAGGAGAAGGTGCCGAGCTACTGCGAGGCGGATGAGGTGACGGATGCGAAGCAGCCGCAGATAAACCTGTGTTTTTCCTTTTGAAGAGTGTAACCTTTTGCCAAATTTAGCGAGATATAAGTAGAAGCCGATCACTATGCAAAACCAAAGCAAAAAAGTGAAGGCAAACTATCTAAAAGGCTTCTCCTTGAGGAGAAGCTGTCATCTGACGCTTGCGGCAGTGACTGATGAGGTGACGGACGCATCGCGTCCGATAGACATATTCGTGTCTTAAAAACATTTTACAACAAACAAAGGAGACTGAATTATGAGTCGTTTTCTGCAAAGGTTGAAAAATGCATTCTCTTTTGATCGAATGGCTTGCCGTTTGATTCTTTCGTGGTGTTGCTTTATTATCACCTCGTTGGGTGAAAAAGACGCGTTCACGAAATTATCTTGGATGCAAGACACCGAACTCTCCGAGGTTGCACTCACAATACTGATTTGTTTTGCGGCGTTCTCACTCGTATCTATCTTGATACAAAAAATCAACACCGATGCTCTGTTTTTGCTATTTGGGTCTACTTTCTGCATCGCGTTTTGGTGTATCAACGCCCCCACTACCAATCGCGAGTGGTTTATGCTCTCTGCTATTTTGATTTATTCTCTGTTTTTGGTTTATTGCATCCGCGCGCTTGCAAACGTTTGGGATTATGTGAAAATGCACACGCCCGTGGCGATTATCCTTGCAACGCTTGCCGGACTCGTTTGCTTTGGTGGTATTGCTCTGATGGGCGTGTTGCGCTACAAAACCTTTGCATCTCCCAACTTTGACTTTGGCATTTGGTGCAATATGTTCTACAACATGAAAGAGACCGGACTTGCGATGGTAACCTGCGAGCGCGATATGCTGCTCTCCCACTTTGCCGTACACATTTCCCCGGTTTATTATCTGTTGCTTCCTTTCTACTGCATCTTTCCATCGCCTCTAACTTTGCAAATCGGTCAAGCGGTGGTGCTTGCGGCAGGCGTTATTCCCGTATTCTTGTTGGCACGTCATTTTAAGCTCTCAAATCAACAAACGGTTTTGTGCACCTTCCTTTATGCACTGCTCCCCGTCATCACCACGGGATGCTCCTACGACTTGCACGAAAACTGCTTTTTGCCGCTTTTCTTGTTGCTAACCTTTTACTTCTGCGAAATCAAAAAGCCGATTCCGATGTACATCAGCGCAATCTTGGTGCTTTCTGTCAAGGAGGATGCCGCTGTATATCTGTTGTTCTTTGCTCTGTTCTTGCTTGTGGGAGAAAAGAAATATTTGCACGGTTCGATTCTTGCCGCTATGGCGGTTGGCTATTTCCTCTTGTGCGGATATATCCTCGAAACAACCGGAACGGGTATGATGAGCAACCGCTACGACAACCTCATCTATGACGCTGACGATGGCCTTGTGGGCGCTATTAAAACCATTATTGTCAACCCCGGTTACCTCTTGACGCAACTGTTTACCGACAAAGATTTGAAATGGGACAAGGTAATGTATATCATCTATATGCTCCTGCCCCTTGGGGTGTTGCCCTTTGTAACAAAGAAGCCCTCGCGTTGGTTGCTCGTAGCACCTATGCTAATCAATTTGCTCACGATGTATCCCTATCAACCGCGCATCGGCTTCCAATACCATTTTGGTGTTGCGGCGTTCTTGATTTACGCAATGCTGAAGAATTTGCCTGAAATTGAAACCCCCGAGGTTCGTCGCACGCTTCTCTCGGTTGCTGCCGCGGCTTGCTTGTGCTCTTATTTGATAACCGCAGGTCCTTTGGTTGGCTCCCGCATCAAAAATTGGAAAGAAAATAGCAACCACTTTGAAGAAATGGAAACATTCTTGCAAGAAGCAGTCCCCGAGGATGCTTCGGTTGCCGCTTCTACATTCCTGCTCCCTCACATTGCCGACCGCGATGAAATTTATGAGGTCTATTATCACAAAAACAAGCCCGATATCGAATACGTTGTGCTTGATGCGCGATACGCCTCTGATTTTAACAAATTCTATAAGGCCTACACCGACCAGGGCTACACGGTTGTTGACAGACTCGATAATCGCATTGTGATTTTGAAGCAACCTGTTGAATAAAAAAGAGAAAAGACTGTGGGGAAAACTTCTTTTGGGAAGTTTTCCCCACACCTCAAAAGTCTATTTTTGCGGTACGTATATCAAAAATCTGTTTGGTTTTGCAGAAAATTCTGCACAGATGCGATTTGTTCTTTGACCGCTTGCGGCCCCGTGCTACCCGCGGAAATGCGCTTGCCAATGCAGGTCTCAAGGGAAATTTCCTCATAGACATCTGCCTCAAACAACTCGCTCTCGGCGCGGTATTCGTCAAGCGTGAGTGTTTCAAGCGTCTTGCCCGATGCGATACACTTGGTTACAAGCGCGCCCACCAATTTATACGCGGTGCGGAAGGGCATCCCCTTTTTGGTCAGATAGTCGGCAAGATCGGTAGCGTTGAGAAAGCCCTTTTGCGCCGCCGCATACATATTATCGCGCAAAGGACGCATTGTGCGGATCATCGGAGCGAAGACGCCAAGACACCTCTTAACGGTATCTACCGCATCAAACACATTTTCTTTGTCCTCTTGCATATCCTTGTTGTAAGCAAGCGGAAGCCCCTTGAGCATTGTCAAAAGAGCCATCAGATCACCATAAACGCGGCCGGTCTTGCCGCGCACGAGCTCGGCCATATCCGAGTTCTTTTTTTGCGGCATAATGGAAGAGCCGGTGGTATAAGCATCGTCCAGCTCAACAAAGCGAAACTCCCAACTCGACCACAGAATGACCTCCTCGGAAAAGCGTGAGAGGTGCATCATAATCAGAGAGATTGCCGAGAGAAGCTCTACGCAAAAGTCTCTATCCGAAACGCCGTCAATGCTATTTTCAGTGATGCCCGCAAAACCGAGTTGACGGGCAACAAATGTGCGGTCAATGGGATAGGTGGTGCCGGCAAGCGCACAAGAGCCGAGCGGTGAATAGTTCATTCTTTTGGCTACGTCCTGCAATCTGCCAAAGTCACGGCGCAGCATCATAGCGTAAGCCAACAGGTGCTGTGCCATTGTGATGGGTTGTGCGCGTTGCAGATGCGTGTACCCGGGCATAATGGCATTCTGCGTGGCCTCGGCCTGCTCACAAACGGCGGTTATGAGGTCAAGAAGAAGCTTTTGTATCTCTTTGATCTCGTCGCGCAGATACAGGCGAATATCGAGTGCCACCTGGTCGTTGCGACTACGGGAGGTATGCAGTTTTTTGCCCACGTCGCCAATGCGCGCGGTCAACTCGGCCTCCACGAACATATGGATGTCCTCAGCTTCGAGGTCGATTGCAAGCGCACCGCTCTCGATGTCATCGAGAATTGTTTGCAGTCCGTCGATGATCGCGCCGCTCTCGTCATTTGAAAGAATGCCGCAAATCGCCAACATCGTAGCGTGTTCCATTGAGCCCGCGATATCCTGACGGTACATACGGGAGTCGAAATGTATGGAAGAATTGAAATCGTCCGCTTCCTTAGAGAGCGTGCCCGCGGTTCTTCCCGCCCACATTTTTGCCATGTTTCTTGTTTCCTTTGATTTTTGCTTACTTATTCTTGTTCTTAGCTGCTACTGCGGCCTGAACGGAAATGGGAAGTCCCCACAGATTGATGAAACCCTTACTGTCCTTTTGGTCGTAGACGTGGTCCTCGCCAAAGGTTGCAATCTCCTCGGAGTAGAGTGACCAATCGCTCCACGCGCCTGCCTTGATCATATTGCCCTTGTAGAGCTTGATTTTGACCTTGCCGGTGACGTGCTCCTGCGTTTTGGAAACGAATGCCGAGAGTGCCTCACGCAAAGGCGTGTACCATTGGCCGTTGTAGAGAAGCTCGCCAAAGGTGATGGAAAGCTCTTGCTTTTTATGCATTGTCATCTTGTCGAGACAAAGCGTCTCAAGATAATTGTGCGCGAAGTAGAGAATTGCTCCGCCGGGAGTTTCGTAAACGCCGCGGCACTTCATGCCGACAAGACGATTTTCAACAATGTCAAGAAGCCCAATACCGTTTGCACCGCCGAGCTCGTTGAGCTTGAGAATAATTTCCTTTGCGCTCATCTTTTCGTTGTTGAGCGCTACGGGCTTGCCTGCCTCAAAATCGAGGGTGAGGTAGGTGGGGGTGTCGGGCGCTTGCATGGGAGAAACGCTCATTTCAAGGAAGCCGGGCTTCTCATAAAGCGGCTCGTTGCCTGCATCCTCAAGATCGAGGCCCTCATGAGAGAGGTGCCACATATTCTTATCCTTGGAGTAGTTGGTCTCGCGGTTGATCTTCAGGGGCACGTTGTGTGCCTCTGCGTACTCGATTTCTTCCTCGCGGGATTTGATATCCCACTCGCGCCAAGGGGCGATGATCTTCATGCCGGGCGCGAACGCCTTGATGGCAAGCTCAAAGCGGACTTGGTCATTGCCCTTGCCCGTGCAGCCGTGGCAAATGGCATCTGCTCCCTCGGCAATAGCGATCTCGGCAAGACGCTTTCCAATAATGGGGCGCGCAAGCGCCGTGCCCATCAAATACTCCTCGTATTTTGCACCTGCTTGTACCGAGGGAATGATCATTTCTTCTACAAACTCGTCGGTCAGATCCTCAATATAGATCTTGGATGCACCTGTTTTGATCGCTTTTTCTTCAAGCCCCTCAAGCTCGTCTGCCTGACCTACGTTGCCGGAAACAGCAATGATCTCGGGGTTGTTATAGTTTTCTTTGAGCCACGGGATGATAATAGAAGTATCCAACCCGCCCGAATAAGCCAATACCACTTTTTTTACAGATATATCTTGCATAACACTGTCCTCCTCTGTCACCCCGTCATGGGTGAATATTTCTTACTTATATGTGCATAATTATACATCCTTAAACGGTTCTTGTCAACCCCCTTTTATAAAAATATTTTAACTTTATTCGATTTTAACAAGTTTTTTTCGTTTCTTATATTACTTTTGTTGCATTTTTTGTGAATAATTATTCACTTTATGAATAAATAAAGAGCAACCAAACAAGGAGGGATGGATAAAGCAAAACATTTGCCCGTTATAAAATATAAGAGATGTAACCTTTTTCCAAAAATGACGAGATATATAATGAGCCGCAAAAAAACAGCACCTCTTGCAAACCTTTCCAAGATGTGCTATAATGAACATAGGCGGTGTTTCATTTCGTCAATCAGAAAAGGAGAATGTTTATGAGAAATTTATTAGCTTTAATTTTAACAGTGGCCCTGCTACTGCTTTGCTTTGCTTCGTGTGAAAAACTCGAGCCAAAACAAGAGAACTCCTCCACCTCCGCCACCGAGACGACCCCCATCCCCGAGGGCGCCGGACACACCGAGCACACGGGCAGATGGCTCTCTTTCGAGACCGGGCATTCTTATCAATTCACTTGCGGTTGCCCCTCTGCTGCCGTGGTTGAACTTCATTACGACAATGACGGAGATCTCATCTGCGATGTTTGCGACTATGTAATGCCTGTTCCCGAACATACCGAGCACACAGGCAGATGGGGCTGTGGTGAGGAAGCGCATTGGTACGAGTACACCTGCGGGTGTGTAAACAATGATATTGCAGAATTGCACTACGACCACGACAACAACGGCTTGTGCGACGTTTGCGCGTATATGGTGGGCGTTAAGCAATATTACAGTTTGATGATGAGTGCCCCCGATTGGCTCTATGAAGAATTGAAGCCCACCTACTATGCAGGCGAGACGGTATCCGTCAAAATCAGTATGGTGACCGACACGGGATTTATGTTCTTTGTCAACGGCGAAGAAATTACCGACTATCAATGGGATAGCCGTCTTTATTGGGAGTTCACCTTCCCGATGCCCGCCTGCGATACGTACGTTCATTTTAAGACTTATGACGGCTTTTTGCCGCACGTCAACTACGGCACGCTGATAGAAACCTATTACAGACAAAACCTTGATGCAAGATATGTTCACGTCAGACACTATTACGGTGAATTTGCAAGCGGTGCCATTGTTGCCATGCTTGACACAAGCGGTTACGATGCATATTTATGGGATGAAACAATTGGTGACACCGTAATTCATTACAGCGACGGAAACCGCATTGTTGCCTTATGTCCCAACAACAAGTTTTACACCCTGACTGAGGCGTTTGATCTCGGATACCTCACCGCCACGGATATCGCAACAATTGCAGAAATGCACAACAATCCATAAAATGAAACGAACAAAAGGCGGCATTTGCCGCCTTTTCTTGCGGGCGACCAATGGAAGGCGGCAAGCCGCCAAGAGATTGCAAGCAATCTCTTCGCCCCTACATTGTATTTTTATACTCCGTAGGGGCGATTCACAAATCGCCCGTTTTTGCCACAAATAATTGTTTATTCTTCGGGGCGGCGGGAGCAAGCCCCCGCCCTACGGAATAGGGGATAATAACAAAAAACGGCACTTCTCGTCCGTCCGCGAACATACAGTTTTATTTTTTTCTTTTGTGCGAAAGTTTTTGAAGGG
>JAZSFM010000040.1:0-2683 GCA_045532215.1 Eubacteriales bacterium
ATCCCCACGCCTTACGGCACCACCTTTATCGAGGACGAGACCGCAGGTCTTGGTGCACTTGGTGATATCGGTTGCTATTCCTTGGATATGGTTCTCAACGCAGTTGGCAATCCCAAGCCCCTCACCGTTTCGGGCTACAAGTCCAACTTCTTCGGCACTGACCCCAACTACTCCAACTACGTAAAGACACATCATCCCGAGTATGCAGAAAAGTTCAAGGTTGACGATTTCGCAGCAGCATTCGTGCGTCTCGAAGGCGACATCATCCTCGACTTCCGTATCTCTTGGGCAATGAATATGGACACCGCAGGCGACACTCTGATCCTTGGTACCAAGGGAGGTCTCCGTATTCCTTCCACCGAGTGCTGGAACGGCACCGTTGGTGGCGCAATGACGCTCTACCACGAGGTATGCGGCGAGCAGACTCAAACCACCATTCCGATTATCCAAACAAAGTGGGATCTGTTCGACCTCAAGATCCGTACCTTCCTCGATGCTATCAAGTACGACCGTCCCGCTCCCGTTTCTTCTCTCGAAATTCTGCGTAACCAAGCCATCATTGACGGTATCGCAAAATCCGCAGAGCTCGGCCGCGAGGTTGTTATCGATTTCCCTGAATTCGATTGATTTTCTTCCATTAATTATATTGATAGTCAATAGAGTAAACAAAATGCGCAGACGCCACAAGGCGTCTGCGCTGTTTTGTTATTCTGTTAAGGGTTCTTCTTTTGCTCTTTCGGATATGTCGTCATGTCTGTGTTTTTTGAATTCGCGAATAATCATAGGAACGTAAGCGATTGCTGTTACTGTCCAGGTGATGGGGTAGGAGAGGTAAAGCACCGCAATGCTATCGGGATAGAAGGGGTAGAATACAGTGTAGATCCAAACGATACGCAAAGCGCACGCGCCAACGAGCGAAATAATAGTGGGCCCCACCGACTTGCCAAAGCCACGCATCGTATAGCTGCCAACGTCCAAAAATCCGCAAAGGAAGTAGGGAAGACCGATCAGCGTCAAGCTGATCATACCAATGTCGATCGCAGCTTCGTTTCCGGGGGTGTAGATGCCAAGCAGTCCGCGACCGCCCAAGTATGCGGCAAGCCCCGTCGCTGCACCGACCAAAAAGACGATGAGGTAATGCCAAAGCACAACCGTTTTGAGTCGTTTATATTTTCGCGCTCCCACGTGCTGACCGGTAAAGTTCATTGAGGATTGTGCCGTGGAGTTCATTGTTGTGTAAATGTAGCCCTGAAGATTCGCGGCAGCCGTGTGACCGGCAACAACCGTAGCACTTTGGAAAGATTGGAGCGCCGATTGAATGATAACGTTGGAAATAGAGAAGAGCGAGCTTTGAATACCGGCAGGCAAACCAATAGCAAGGATCTTTTTGAAGGGCTCCTTATGAATGGCAATCTTTTTGATGTCCAAATGGCAAGGTCCTGTCGTTTTGATAAGGAAGCAAACGATCAGGGTGCAGGAGATGTAGTTCGAAACAGCCGTTGCAACACCAACACCTAAAGCACCGGTTTTGAACACCAAAACCATTACAAGGTTGAGCAGAACGTTTGCCACGCCCGCAATGGAAAGAAATCCGAGAGGACGCGCCGTGTCACCCGATGCGCGAAGCATTGCCGCACAATAGTTGTAGAGCAGAGCGGCAGGCATACCGCAAAAATAAGCGCGCATATATAGGATCGCTTCGGGAAGGATGGAATTTTCAACGCCAATTAAACCGAGCAGCTGAGGCGTTAGAGCAAGTCCAACTGCTGTTGTCAGTACACCACCGATCAAAGCAGTATATACGGCGGTATGCACGGTCTTTTCTACATTGTCAAATTCCTTTGCGCCAATTCCGTGCGCCACGCAAACGCCGGCGCCGACAGAGAGCCCCAAGAATACGTTTACTACCAGATTGATGATTGCACCGCAAGAACCAACCGCGGCAAGCGCAATTTCACGTTTCGCCTCGGTGTCGCCGCCCCAACGGCCAACCACAATGGTGTCGGCTGTGTTAAAGAGCAGCTGGAGCACCGATGTTGCAATTAAAGGCAGAGCGAACAGAATGATCTGCGTGAGAATATTTCCTTCGGTTAGGTCTCTATGGGCCTTTTTGGATGCAATCGCCATAACGATCCCTCTTTTCCCATTTTTCGCTTCCTATATTATAGTCCCGCCCGAAGCAAAAGTCAAGTGCAAAATCAAAAAAATGTTGAAGAAAAATGAGAAAAGAACAGATAAAAAATGATAAACTTTTTTGTAAAAACCTCTTGACAAAGCGCGAAGTTGGTGCTACAATATCAAAAGTCGCCTCGCGCGATGGATATTGATCACAAAACCGCAAAAAAATATCAAAAAAAGTGAAAAAACTTTTGAAAAAGGTATTGACAAGCGGAAAAGATTGTGGTATAATATCAAAGTCGCCGCGAAAAAAGCAGGCGACGCACGGTCATTGAAAATTGAACAACAAGAGAGAAGTACAAAGCTAAAAAATAGTATGTGTATTGGATCTCGAACAATTCAAAGAGAATACTACTCAAAACAAAAGTAAAAAATGCTAAGAGCAAAGCTCGATTAGACAAGATTGAAGCGACGAAAGTCGTTTTAATACAATGATATCGAGAGTTTGATCCTGGCTCAGGATGAACGCTGGCGGCGTGCATAACACATTCAAGTCGAACGGACA
>JAZSFM010000023.1:0-10519 GCA_045532215.1 Eubacteriales bacterium
GTTGCCTCGGGATATGCTGCCAAGAAGTTTGCAATGTTTGCCGAGTGGTCGGGCTCCATGTGCTGTACCACAAGATAATCGGGCTTGCGAGTGCCAAGAGCGTTTTGGATGTTATCGAGCCACTCGTGTGTGAATGCGGCATCAACGGTATCCATAATGGCAATCTTTTTGTCGATGATGGCATAGGAGTTATACGCCATTCCATTGGGAACGATATACTGCCCCTCAAACAGATCAATCTTGTGATCGTTTACGCCAATATACTTGATGTCTTTTGTAATGTTCATTTTATTTTTATACCTCTTGTATTTTATTCAATCAAAAGCATTTTCCGCTGCGGCAATCCTCTGTTACACCACCGCGGTAGCAAATTTCGTTGGGACATTGCCCTGTTTGCGAAAACTGTAAAATATTTTCGATAGTCGTCTCGGCAATGTTTTGTAATGCCTCGTTCGTTAGGAACGCCTGGTGCGAAGTCACAATCACGTTGGGCATTGAAATTAGACGTGCAAGGATATCGTCATCGAGAATGTGACCCGAGAAATCTTCAAAGAAGAAATCGGATTCTTCCTCGTAAACGTCAAGACAAGCCGCTCCCACATGGCGAGATTTGATGGCTGCGAGAAGTGCCTCGGCATCGACCAATGCTCCGCGTGAGGTGTTGATGAGCACCACACCGCGACGGCACTCGGCGAGCGTCTCCTCGTTAATCATGTGGTAGGTCTCGTCGGTCAAGGGGCAATGCAGGGAGATAATGTCACTGCTTTTGAAAAGTTCGGAGAGCTCGACGTAACGAATCGTATCACCGTTGTCAAGTCCTTCGGCGGGGAATTTATCATACGCCAGCACCTTCATACCAAAGCCGCGGCAGATGTCGATAAACACGCGTCCAATCTTACCAGTACCGATGATGCCTACGGTCTTGCCGTGCAAATCAAAGCCGGTCATATTGTTTAAGCTGAAATTGAAATCACGCGTGCGGATATATGCCTTGTGAATGCGACGGACGGATGTGAGAAGCATCGCCATTGCGTGCTCGGCAACCGCATAGGGGGAGTAGGCAGGAACACGAAAAACGTGAATCTTGCCAAAAGCGTAACGCACGTCAACGTTGTTAAAACCCGCGCAACGCAAAGCGATCATGGTAACACCCATTTCGCACAAACGGTCGATGACAGCGGCGTTGACAGTGTCATTGACAAACACACAAACGCCATCGCAACCGTGAGCAAGATCAACGGTGTCCTCGTTCAGTTTGGTCTCATAGAACTTGAATTGAATTCCCGAATTTTGCGACGCCGCCTCAAAGGATTGTTTATCGTATGGTTTCGTATCAAAAAAAGCGAATTTCATTCTTTTTTGGGGTTCTCCTTATTAATTGGATATGTACAATTATATTATATCAAAAGACATATCCCTTTTGCAATATCTTTTGAAATTTTTTTTGAAAATTTCTAATTTTTTCTGTATTTTAGTATTATCCATCTTTTTAATCTCTATTCCCTTCCCCCTGCGCGCAAGCGCACAAGGAACACCCCTGCGTGTTGTTAAGACACACAGGGGCGTTCCTTGCTGTGAGAAAGTTCTTGGGGGGAGAGGTATGGAGAGGGACCCCTCTTTCAAGAAGGGTCCCTCTCCAAAGTCTATTCTCTTAACAATTATACACCACTGTAAGCGTTAAAGCCGCCGTCAACAGGGATGATAACACCGGTTACAAAGCCGGAAGCATCATCGCTGGCAAGCCAGAGAAGTGTGCCGATGAGGTCGGAAACCTCACCAAACTTCTTTTGAGGCGTGCTGGAAAGAATCTTGCCGGTACGCGCGGTGGGGGTGCCATCCTCGTTGAAGAGGAGCGCACGGTTTTGGTTGGTTACAAAGAAACCGGGAGCAATGCCGTTTACACGAATGTTGCAGGGTGCGAAGTGCACTGCGAGCCATTGTGTAAAGTTGGAAATGCCTGCCTTTGCCGCACTGTATGCGGGGATCTTGGTAAGAGGACGAAACGCATTCATCGAGGAAATGTTGATGATGTTACCACCGGTCTTAACCATATCCTCGGCGAATACCTGTGTTACGAGGAACGCAGAGGTGATGTTGAGGTCAAATACGAACTTCAAGCCGCTCTCTTCGAGGTCGAAGAAGGTCTTGCAGCCCTCGGTGTCGGGGGTCATATATTCGTTGTCGCTGGATGCACGAGGGTTGTTTCCGCCCGCACCGTTGATGAGGAAGTTTACCTTGCCCCACTTTTCGTGAATGATGTCACGAGCAGCGATGATGCTCTCTTTAACAAGGCAGTTGGTGCCAATGCCGATAGCGTTTTCGCCAATGGATGCGGCAACCTCTTGTGCTGCCTTTTCGTTGATGTCAAGGAGTGCTACCTTTGCGCCGCACTCTGCCAATGCGCGACCGAATTCAGCCATCAGAATACCGCCGCCACCGGTAACAACAACAACTTTATCAGAAAGATCAATTCTGTAAGGGAGTTTCATAATCTTTATATCCTTTCTTATTTCAAGCCCTTCTCAATGGCCTCGAACAGACCGTAGAGATAGGTTGCACCCAGTGCGCGGTCATAAAGACCATAGCCGGGCTTGCCATCCTCGCCCCAAATATTGCGGCCGTGGTCGGGACGTACGTAGCCGTCAAAGCCGGCTTCCACCAACGCCTTAACGATGCCGTACATATCGAGACTGCCCATCTCGGTCAAGTGTCCGCTCTCGCAGAAATCGAGCGCGCCGGAGTGGGTGATTTGACGCAGGTGAACGAAATAGGAGCGAGATGCGAGTTTGGAAGCCATTGCTACCATATCGTTGTTGCGGCCGGCACCGAGAGAACCGGTGCAAAGAGTGATGCCGTTGTGTACGTTGGGAACAGCCGCAAAGAGCTTATCGTAGCTATCCATGCCCGTGATGATACGGGGCAGGCCGAACATATCCCACGGCGGGTCATCGGGGTGAATTGCCATGTTGATGCCGGTCTCGTCACAAGCAGGCATAATGCCCTTGAGGAAGTAAACGAGATTTTCGAAGAGTTGCTCGTGGCTCATGCCGCTGTAAGCGTCAAGGAGAGAGTTGAGTTCTTCGGAGGTATAGCTTTCATCCCAACCGGGAAGGTGGAGGTTGTGAGGATCAAGACCCATCAGTTCCTCGTGGTTGTAGGAGAGTGCGTTGGAGCCATCCTCTGCCTCGGTGTGCAGATTGGTGCGCAACCAGTCGAATACGGGCATAAAGTTGTAGCAGATGCACTTAACGCCTGCCTTGCCAAGATTGCGAATGGTGGTTGCATAGTTTGCAATGTAGCGGTCACGGGTGGGGAGACCGAGCTTGATGTCCTCGTGTACGGGAACACTCTCGATAACCTCCATCTCAAGGCCCTTTTCGTCGCAGAGCGACTTGAGGCGCAGGATCTTATCCATCTCCCAAACCTCACCAACGGGAACGTCATAAACAGCGGTAACAACACCGCTCATTCCGGGGATCTGACGGATATATGACAGCGGAATGCTATCCTTTTCTCCGTACCAACGAAATGTCATTTTCATGTTCGTTTGTCCTTTCTTTGTTTCGTGATTTATAGTCGTGTTTTATCAATTACAGATTGAGAAATGCTTTGACGTTGCCGTAGCATACGGCTACCATCAAATGCTTTGCAGCGCTCATATCGTATTCTCCGCGCTCCACGTAGCCGCCAACAAAGTCAGAGAGGATGCGGCGGAAGAAATCAAAACGTGCGTAGCTTGCAAGTGAACGGCTATCGGTCAGCATACCGAGGTTGGTGCCAAGAACAGCATATTCCGAAACGTTCTTGAGTTGCTCGCGAATGCCCTCTACGGTGTCGTTGAACCACCAAGCCGCACCGACACGAACATTCGGGAATGCACCGGTCAGCGTTGCCATTGCGGGAACGCAAGCGGGGTTGAGTGTGTAAATAACCGTTTTGGGAAGTGCGTTTCTTTTTACAAGCTCGTCGAAGAAGTAAACGAGAGCGTCTACGTCTACGTGACCGCGCATAATATCAAAGCCGGAGTCACGCCCGATAACGCTTGCAAGAGTGCTATTGACATTGCGGAAGGTTGCAAAGTGCAACTGCATAACAATGTTGTTCTTTGCATAAAGAGATGCCATAAAGTACATCAAGTGCGAGAAAAGTTCCTGACGCTCACCATCGGAGAGGGTTGCGCGCTTTGCGTAAAGCTGGGCAGCGCGTTCTTCACCAATATCGGCAAGAGGCAAAAAGTCCATGCCGTGGTCGGCAATTTTGCAACCCTTGGAAAGGAAATAGTCAAGTCTTTCTTCAAGTGCATTTTTGAGGTCGGAAAGCGTATCCACTTTTCTGCCAACGGCATTTTCCAATCTTTCCAGTGCCGCCGCGTCCATATTCAGGGCGAAGTCGGGGCGATAGGTGGGACGCACGTTGGTGTCCCCACACATACCGTGCATCGACAGAGGCGATGCGGGATCATCGGTGGTGGCAACGTATTCCACGCGGAATTTCTTCAAAATTTGCTTTGCGGTCAAGGTTTCAAGCGCCTTGTTTGCTTTGTTCCAAATGCGTTCTGCGCTCTCGGAATTGAGGGGCTCGCGAATATCAAAGAGCAATTTCAGCTCAAGCTGTGTCCAATAATACAAGGGACCACCGCAAAGGAGCGGAAAGATCTCGGCATATTTGAGATACTTCTCATAAAAGCTTTCATCACCCGTGATATACTTTTCATCTACACCGCAAAGGCGCATCGCACGCCATTTGTAGTGGTCGGCGGCAAGCCACAATTCACCCAAAGATTCGAACTTGCGATCATTTTGCAGTTCCGCTTCATTCAGGTGACAGTGATAGTCAACGATGGGTAGGTCTTTTACTGTGGCATACAGTTCTTCTGCCGCGGGGGTATTTAAGAGGAGTGCATCCCCAAAAAATTCTTTCATAGGTTTTCTCCCTTCCCTATCCCGTTAGGATAGGATCTCGATTCTCTTTCCACCCGACTGATACATCGAGAGGATAAGGCGAACAACCTTTGCGGCTTCCTTACCCGATACGGGGAACGGTCTGCCGTTTGCAATACAGTCGTAGAAATCGCGGATGAGGACGGCGTGTCCCGTTCCCCAAACGGTTTTGCCAACAAGGTTGGCGTGGTCTCGGTTGTCCTCAATCTCAACGGGCTTGCCATTGAGCAGCACAAAATCATTGCCTGCGATAACGCGTACCTTATCCATGGTGACGAATTGCAACTGAACAGGCAGGTCAGCCGTTGCGGCAGTCGTACCGTAGAAGTGGCACATCATACCGTCGGGCAACTCAAAGTGTGCCGTTGCGGTATCCTCTACCTCGATGCAATCCTTGTGATAGTCGTTGTTCGTGTGTGCCGTTACGTGTGTGGGCATACCGCACAGATGTTGGAGCAAATCGAGGGTGTGCAGGGCTTGGTTGATCATCACGCCGCCGCCCTCTTCGATAATTTTGCCTCTCCACGCGCCGGATGCGTAGTATTTTGCATCTCTCTTCCAGCTCACAATGCCAAGGCCTGACTTTACACCGTGCTCTTTGATGTAATCCATCAGCCAAATCATACGGGGCTCATAGCGATTTTGTTGGCAAACGCCAAGTTGTGCGGTGCTCTTCTCTTCCGCCTCAAGAACGGCGTGCAACTGCTCCATTGTTGTAGCCAGCGGCTTTTCACAAAGAACGTTGATACCACGACCGAGTGCCGCAATCACCATTTCGGCGTGCAGATAGTGCGGTGTGCAGATGTGAACGGCGTCGGGCTTTTCCTTATCCAACAACTCGAAATAGTTGGTGTAAACCGGAACATTGCCAAGCTCGAATTTTTCAATTCTTTCCTGTGCGTGCTCGGGAACGATATCGCACAGAGCGCAAATTTGGTTGCCCGAGCCAATGATAGCATTGATGTGGTTGCCCGAAATAGAGCCGCAACCGATGACGGCAGTACGGAAAGTTTTCATAGTAAATTCCTCATTTTTGATAGGTGGTTGGTTTGCTTCTGTTATTTAACTCCGCCGTAGCTGCCCGAGATATCGAGAACTACATCGGAGACGTCTTTTTTGATGACTGTACTCTCTGCAATGCGACGATTGAGTTCACCGAGATAGAGGTCATCGTCGATGGGAAGCTCTACAGATCTGCCGAGCCACGTGGAAAGCAGCATCGCGTTCATCATTTGCACGCTCTTGATACCTTCCTCGCCCTTGACAAATAAGGGCTCAATTCCCAAAATCGCATTGGAAAAGTTATTGAGAATTCCCACGTGCTGATCGTTGCGACCGTCGGTGGGTACTTCAAAGGTTTTGTATTCGGGATCGATGAATGCACGTGCCGTGCGACAGAACTCACGCTCGTCCATAGCAAGTTGATCAAAGGTCAGCTTGCCGCCCTCGCAGACAAGACGTCCGCGTGTACCGGTAATTTCAAAGCGGTTTGTGCCGGGAGCATCTGCCGTGGAAGTAACAAACACGCCCGTGGCTCCGTTTGGAAACTCCATATAGGCGGTGACGTCATCCTCGACCTCGATATCGTGCCATTTGCCAAAATGGCAATGGGCTTGTATTTTGGTGGGGAGCATTCCCACAATCCATTGCAGTAGGTCAATTTGATGCGGACATTGGTTGAACAACACACCACCGCCCTCACCGCGCCAAGTGGCTCTCCAGCCGCCAAGGTCGAAGTAGTTTTGCGAGCGATACCAGTTGGTAATGATCCAGTTAACGCGCTTGATCTCTCCAAGCTCACCGCCGGCAACCATCTCTTGCATTTTGCGATAGATGCAGTTGGAACGCTGATTGAACATCATACCAAATAGTTTGTCCGACTGCGCGGCTGCCGCGTTCATTTCCTTCACTTGCTTGGTATAAACACCCGCGGGTTTTTCGCAAATAACGTGCAGACCTGCGTCGAGCGCTTGGCAAACGAGTGCCTGATGGTCATAGGGCGGAACAGCAACGATAACGGCATCGCACAGCCCACTGTGTAGCATTTCTTCATAGTCGGCAAAAGCGACAACATTCTCTGCCCCCTCAAGAGCGAGAATGGCATCTGCCTTGACCTCTTTCGGCTCACAAATGGCACTCAAAACGCCGTTTGCAATTTTGCCCTCTAACAGGCACTTGCAGTGCGCCGTGCCCATATTGCCGATGCCGACAATACCAAATCGAACTTTTTGCATTATGCGCGGCCGTCTACAACAGGGTGGCCGATTTCTGCCAGCATATCTTTGAGCGCATTGACCGCGTAGTCAAATGCCTCGTCGGCAGTTGCAAATACGAACTTGTTCTTGAGTTCCTTGCCGTCGAATTGCTTGTAGGACTCGGAAACAAAGAGGTGGGGCTCAACCGTCAGAACAACTTCTGCGTCGGTCATCTTGTCAATCTTCTCGAGTGCTTCCTTGAGGTGTCCCTCACCTGCGCCTGCAGGTACGAGTGTGCGACCCTCGTAGAGGCAATCCTTAACGTGCATATATTCAAAGTACGGTGCGGTTGCTTCAAAACCTGCAACAGGATCTCTTTGGCAGTAAACGTAGTTTGCGGGGTCATAAATGCCGCGAAGTCCGGGAACGGATGCCAAGAGGTCAGCTACGCGTTCGGGGTCTTGACCGTAAATTTCACCCTCGTTCTCGTGGCAAAGCGTGATGCCTGCCTCTGCCGCTTCGGCAACCATGATTTTCATTCTTCTGATAACCTCGTCGCGGTATTCGTCAAGCTTGTCTTGCTCAACAAAGAAGCTGAAAATACGCATACGCTTGGTGTCGAGTATTTTGCAAACCTCGAGCGCGCGGCGGAAGAGCGCCAAGTGGGGCTCAAAATCGTCGGTGATTTTATATTTTCCAATGGGAGAGCCGAAAGAAGGAACGATAATGCCCTCTGCGTCAAAGCGACGCTTGATTTCGGCGAGTTCCTCATCCGTCTTTGCAATAACGGGACCAAGATTCATAGCGCGGGGTTCGATGCAAAAGAGTCCGTTTCTTTTGAGTGCTTCAACCTGACCGTTAATACCGTTGTGTGCTTCGTCTGCAAAAGCGGAGATCAAAAATTTTGCCATAGTAGTTGTCCTTTCGTGATGATTCGTCCTTGACGAAATTGTAATTTGTGCGCCACCCAAAAGTTCTAAAAGCTATTTTTGGCCGCACTTTCTCACTTTAACACTATTATAACAATTTTATTTAGAAATGTCAATCGCTTTTTTTACAAAAGTGTTGCAAAAATTGCTATTTTATGGTATAACTAAAGAGGAATCAGGAATCATTTCTACCACGTGTTCCAGAAGGAACCCCGAAAATACCGCAGAATGGAGACAATGCTATGAAAAAACTGCATCTGGTATCAAACGCGCACCTCGACCCTGCTTGGCTGTGGCGATGGAACGAGGGACTTGCCGAGGCAATTTCCACATTTCGCGTAGCAGCAGATTTTTGCGAGGAATATGACGGATATATTTTCAACCACAACGAGGCACTCCTTTACGAATGGGTAGAGGAACACGAGCCCGCTCTGTTTGCACGCATTCAACGCCTTGTGAAAGAGGGCAAATGGAACATCATCGGCGGCTGGTATCTGCAACCCGATTGCGTAATGACCTCGGGTGAGAGTCTGCTCTCCCAAATTGCGATGGGACGTAGATATTTCAAAGAAAAATTTGGAGTTGAACCCAAAATCGCGATGAACGTGGACTCCTTTGGACACACGCGCGGACTTGTGCAAATTCTCAACAAGACCGGCTTTGAAGCTTACCTCTCCAAACGCCCCGAGTGGCTCGCAGGCAGCTTTTTGTGGCGCGGATTTGACGCCAGCACCATCCCCGTGCACAGTCTTTATGACGGTTATGGCTCTCTCAAGGGTGAGGCGGTCAAAAAGATCAACGAGCACTTTGGCCACGGCCCCGAGCGCGAGGAATCGATGTGTATGTGGGGCATTGGCAACCACGGCGGCGGTGCATCTCGCGAGGACTTGACAGCGATTGCCGAGCGTATGAAGGTAGGCGACATTGAAATGTTCCACTCCACCCCTGAGGCATTTTTTGCATCCCTTGACCGCACAAAACTGCGCACCGTAAGTGAATCTTTGATCTCCTCGATGGTTGGATGCTACACCTCGATGGTACGAATGAAACAAGCGCACAGCAAGCTTGAGTGCCAAATCGCTATGACCGAAAAAATCATGAGCTACGCTGCCCTTTCCACCGATTTTGAGTATGATGCTGACGAGCTGCTCAAAGCGAAAAAAGCAATCGCGTTCTGTCAGTTCCACGATGTGCTCCCGGGTTCAGGCATCAAAATGGTAGAAGAGGACGGTCTCCGCACCCTTGCCTACGGCTCGGAGATTTGCGACAAACTCTTTACCAAGGCATTTTTCAAGCTTTGCCAAGGGCAGAAAAAGGGCAACCGCAAGGAAATTCCCGTTATGCTCTTCAATCCTCACCCCTACCCCATTGAGGGCGACTTTGAAATGAGCTTTATGCTCGAAGATCAAAACTGGAACGAGGGACAAAAAACGATTGCCACCGTTTACGATAAAGACGGACGTGACCTGCCCTCTCAAAACGAAAAGCCCAACTGCACCTTTAACCTCGATTGGCCGCAAAAAGTCAGCTTCCATGCAATCCTCGCACCTGCCTCCATCAGTCGCTTTGACTGCCATCTGGAAGTCAAAAACAAGGCAGATCTGCCCGTTTTTGACTACCTGTCCGACAAAATTGAGGTCAAAAATGAGCAAGTCACAATGTCGGTCGACCGCAAAACAGGTCTGTTCAGCTTCTCTGCAAACGGAAAAACGCTTGTTGAGAATGGCGGCGCTCTGGAATACTACCGCGACTGCGAGGACGCTTGGGCAATGACCACCGACAACTTCCGTCAGCACCTTGCATCCTTTGAACTGATGAGTGATGCCGAAGCGTGCGATTTTGTGGGCTACCCCGACGACAAAACGCCCAACGTGCGCGTGGTTGAGGACGGCGACGTTCGCACCAAGGTGCAGGCGTTCTTCAAATACAACCGCTCTACGGCAATGGTCGAGTACACCATGCCCAAAAACAGCAATTATATGGATGTTGACATTCTCGTCTTTTCGGGTGAGCCGAATAAGATGCTGAAATATCACATCGACACCGCATTTGAGGGTGTTCCCGTAGGTGAAACAGCTTTCGGCAGAGAGGAACTTTTTCACGACGAGAGAGAGGCCGTTTATCACAAGTGGTGCGGCATTCACAATGCCGAAAATCGCATATACGTTATCAACAAAGGCACGCATGGCGGCAGCTTTACCGACCACTCGATGAAGATCTCCCTGCTCCGTACCCCCATCTACTCGGCACACACCATCGGGCCCCGTCAGCTCGCACCGCACGACCGTTGGTGTGACCACATGGATATGGGCGAGCGCCGTTTCTCCTTCCGCATCACGGCGGACAAGCACGTCGATCGCATGGCGCAGGCCTTTAACGAGGAGCCCTTCGCGCTCTCTTTCTTCCCGTCGGGAGAAGGACAACGCCCCGCCCCCGCCGTCACCCTTGACAACGA
>JAZSFM010000069.1:0-23202 GCA_045532215.1 Eubacteriales bacterium
GGCATACCTGCACCGCGCATAGCGTCGGTAACAAGGGCGGTTCTGTCCGCGCCCTTGATCTTGTAAACCATTTGCAAGAGCTCATAAGGCAGATGCATGCCGTCGGCAATGATCTCAACTGTGATGTCATCTGAGAGATATGCCGCTTCGATGGCGCCCGCAATGCGCATGCCGTTGACTCTTTCTACACCCTTCATGCAGGAGTAGAAGTGTGTCATATGCGTGTAGCCGTTCTCGGCGGCTTCCAGCATTTGACGGCAGTTTGCATCGGTGTGCGCAGCGGCAACGGAAATACCACGCGCGGTGAGCGCCTTTGCAAATTCATAACCCTTGTCGCGCTCGGGAGCAACGCTCCAACGAACGATGTCGTCGGTGGCGTTCAGAAATCTTTCATATTCTTCGGGATCGGGATCACGTACGTAGCGAGGATCTTGTGCACCCTTTTGAGAAAGTGCAAAGTAGGGACCTTCCATGTGCAATCCGATAAAATCGGAGCCGAGGCGGTCTTTTTCTTTGATGGCCTTGTAGGAACGGAACATCTCAAGCGTTGCTTCAAACTCGCCCGAGGTTGCGGTAGGACACATGGCGGTGGTGCCGTGCTTTGCGTGGAACGCAGCCGCGCCCTCGAATGCCTCTTCGGTGCCGTCGAGGAAGTCATATCCGCCACCACCGTGCAGGTGCAGGTCGATAAAGCCCGCGGATACGTAGTTGCCCTTGGCATCGATCACTTGGTCGGGTGCGCCAAGCTTTTCTGCCTCGCAGGGGCAAAGGATCTTGCCGTCGGCAAAATACAGACTGCCCTCGGTGATTTTGCCGTCCTTAATGATACGGCCGTTGATAATTTGTGTCATCATAACAGCTTTGCACCGCTATCGGGATCGCAGTACATCACTGCGTTATCGTGCAGACGCATGATGGTTGCGGGAACGTCTGCGCTGATGGGGGCGTTAACGGTGTTATAAACTGCCTCTGCCTTGGTAGCCGCAGGAACGGTGCAAATCATCACCTTTGCAGTGGTCAAGGAGGGAATGGTCAGTGTAAATGCATGGGTGGGTACATCGTCGATGGTTGCAAAGCAGCCGTCGTGTACCTGTTGGTTGCGGCAGGTCTCGTCCAGAGGAACGAGCTTAACCTTTTTGGGATCGTTGAAATCTGCTACCCAAGGATCGTTGAACGCGATGTGTGCGTTCTCGCCGATGCCAAGGAATACGATATCGGTGGGATATTTGGTAAGCAGATCGCCGTATCTTTGGCACTCTGCTTCGGGATCGGGATTGTCGCCGCCAACGTAGTGAACTTCACCAAAGGGCAGTTTGCCAAATACGTGCTCATAGAGGTAGTAGCCAAAGCTTTCTTTCTTATCCTTGGGGAAGCCAACGTACTCGTCCATATGGAAAGCGCGGCAACGTGTCCAATCAATGTCGGGCTCTTGGAACAGAGCCGCCAAGGTGTCGTTCTGCGAGGGAGCAGCGGCAAAAATGATGTTTACCCATTCTTGCTTTGCAAGCAGTTCGCGAATAGCGTTAGCACCGTCGCGTGCGGCATCTTGACCTGCAAGTGCGCGATTTTCAAAAATCTTAACGGTGAGTTTATCTTTGATAATTTGTTTCAACATAAGTCGTAAAACCTTTCTTTTTGTGTTACGAATAACGCCGTTTACAACGGCTACACCTCATCAGTCACCTATCGGTGACAGCTTCCCCTCAAGGGGAAGCCTTTTGTTAGTTGCACCTTCAAGCTTACTTTAGCCTTCCCATTGAGGGGAAGGTGGCGAGTTTACGAGCCGGATGAGGTGTAGGATGCGTAGCATCCGTCAATTAAGTAAGCTGTTTATACGGGCAGGATGCGTACGGGCTCAACCTTGCCCGATTTGAGCGAGGCGTCAAGCGCTTCGAGAATGAAAATGGGACGAATGAAATCGTCGTAGCTTTCCTTCATATCGCCGCCTACAAGCAAGTCGTGCATATCGTCGAGCTGATGCTCAAAGGCATAAGAGTGAAGCTCGCACGGTTCGGTGAAAATGCCGTTTTCGGCATAGACCGTTGCGGCAAAATGTCCGCCTGCAGAAACATAAGAACCCGTAATGGGATAGTCGCGGTAGTTTGCCACAATGCCAACGTCGCGGCCTTGTTGCACAGCGCTCACCTCGAGGACGTCACCGCCAAAGAGGGTGACCATCATTTGCACAAGGTGCGGTGTGTAGAAGTAAAAGCCGCCATAGGGGCTGTCGATCTCGATCGGTGCGCAGATGTTGCCACCGTGAATCGTACCGATCTCGCCGCTTTTGATCTTTTCGGAAAGCGCAACAACCCCACTCAAAAACTTGCCAACGGAACTGCCACAAATGCGAACACCGTTATCGCGTGCGTCGCGCATAAAGGCCACGGCCTCCTCACCGTTGCAGGTGACGGGCTTATCAATGAACATCGGGATGCCCGAAGACAGATAGGGCTTTGCATATTTGTAATGGTTGGCACCGTGACGCGCCGTGACCATAATGCCGTCCACCTTGCCCACGAGCTCGTCATAGCTCCCCATTACGGGAACACCGAACTCCTCGTGCAGCTTGCGCGCGGCATCAGCGTCATCGGAATAAATGCCGATGACGCCGATATCGGGGTGTCTCCCCTTTTTGTAGATCTGGCGCAAAAAACTGTTGGCATGGGTGTTTTCACACCCAAGTATCGCAATTTTATACATGGACTATCTCCGTTTTATAAGAGGCTTTTTCACAAGCGAAAAAGAAACATTGGTGCTACCTGATAGCCTCCCTCCGGGAGGGAGGTGGCGAGCGTAGCGAGCCGGAAGGAGAGAGCGTAATTAACGCATAACGCTCGTCATAAAACGAGTGCTGTCCTCACGTGCACGCAGGCTCCTCCCTGCTCCGCGGCTTGGCGCGGAGCTTCCCTCCTCTCGGAGGAGGGCACAAAGGAATAACCCTCGCTTATGAAAGTCGATCTCTGTAAATCAATATTTAACAGGCAGCGGATTTTGTGCGTGCATAACCTCGATGAGTTCAATTACCTTGGCTGCCTTTTCGGGGGTAACGTACAGAGGTGCACCGTTCATAATGGTCTCATACATTTGGTTGTAGAACAGGTTGCAAGCGGTGCTGAAGGGATCGCCCTCGGTGGGAACCTCTTCGGTATGGAAGGGCAGCTTTTCGCCGCAGTACATAGGTCTGCGGGTTTCGGGATTCGTCAAAGGAGTAGAGATAACCTCGCGAGGTGTAAGCTCCTCGTCAACGATATATTTCAAACTTACGGCACCGGAAACACCGCAGGTGATGTTGCCGCGGTCACCCATGATCTTGAAGTTCTTGGGCGGGAATGCGTCGGCACTGTTGACCTCGATATCAATTACAGGCTTGCCGGGAGCGGTGATGATGAGCTTTGCCATATCGTTACCATCACCAAGGGTGAGAGCGGTATCCAGATGAGAGTATGCAACCTTTGCTTGGGGATCCCAGTCGATCAGGTCCATAGCAATACCGATGGGGTGAGGGCCGGTGTTGTAAACGCCGCCTGCGCAGAAGGATTGCAGAGTTTGCCAGTCCCAACGACGGCCGAAGCTGGAGTAACGTACGTTGATCTGCTTAACGTTACCGATCTTGCCGGATGCGAGGATCTCCTTCATTTTGAGCACGGTGGGGCCAAAGAGAGATTGATGGAACGCGGTGATGATGACGTTGTTCTCTTTTGCGGTTTTGATCAGATCCATGCACTCATAAGCGGTTTTTGCAAAGGGCTTTTCGTTGAGCACGTTGTAGCCGTGTTGCAGGCAGTCCTTAGCGATGGCGTAGTGCATGTGGGAGAAGGATGCGTTGATGATGAGGTCGATATCCTTGCGGCCAAAGAGCTCGGTGTAGGATGCGTAACCGTCGCAACCAAATTCCTTCATGCTTCTCTCGCGGCGCTCTTCGATCTCGTCAACAATTGCAACGACTTCGATATTTTTGTTCAGGTCGGAAAGGAAGTATGCACCGTGAATATCGCGGCCGCTACGTCCTTGACCAATAATGGCAACTTTCATTTTTTTCATAATACAATTCCTCCTTGTATGTATGTGTAAAATCTACAAACTTTTCGGTGCGCACACCGATACAAGTTTAGTATATCATAATAAAATGGAAAAAGAAAGTGGTTTTTTTATTTTTTATATTGCAATTCTTACTTTTTTGTGGTACTATATAAGATAAAGAAAGAAAGTGGGGAGATGCAATGTTTGAAATAACGTCAAAGGGCCCGATTTTTGAGGTCTCACACAAATACGTCGAAAATCCGACCGCGGCGCAGTATGCACAGCACACGCACACCTGTTGCGAGCTGCTTTTGTTCGTGCGTGGTGATGCAAACTTTAACATTGACGGTATCCTGCATCACCCCAAGCCATACGACTTGCTTGTGATACCGCAGGCAACCTATCACTACTTTATCCCCCGTTCTCCACAACCCTATGAAAACTACGTGCTCGACTTCTCGCCCGACCTCATCCCAATAGAGCATCGCCAAAAACTGTTTGCAAAGCCGACTATCCTCAACATTGGGGACGATGCCGAATTCTGCCGTTTTTTCCATCTGCTCGACCTCTACCACGACACCTACACCCCCGAAGATTTCTCACTTGTTTGCCGCTCGCTGCTCCGCGAACTGCTCATCTTTTGCAGTTATCGCATGGATAGCTCCACGCCTGTGGAATCAGCTCGCAATCCGCTTGTGGAAACGATGCTCAAACTGATTGCCGAGAACCTTGAAAAACCGCTCGATGCCGACTTTTTGGCACGCGAAATGATGCTTTCCAAATCCTACGTGCAAAACGTTTTTTCGCAAGAAATGCATATAGGTCTTAAAAAATACATCACGCAGAAGAAACTTTTTGCCGCGCAGGCGGACCTCGCGGGCGGTATGTCCGCCGCCGATGTTTGCGCCAAATACGAGTTTAGCGATTACTCCTCTTTCTTCCGCCAATATAAGCAGATGATGGGCGTCTCACCAAGAGAGACGAAAAGGAACGGAACCTAATTCAATGGAAACCACAAGCGTCCCAAAGCAACCGACTATAGCGCAATAAACCCACTATATGTCATCCTGAGCGAAGTCGAAATTTCTCCGAGCGAAGAGCGAGGAGAAATCGCAAGGCGTAGCCGTAGCGGGATCTCGTCCCGAATCTCGGTGGCTTTTCGATGGGATGTTACATTTGCTATGGCAAGCCACCAGAATTTTTTAGGAGATCCCTGCGTCGCGTTGCTCCTTGGTTTTACCTCGCTCATCGCTCAGTAAAACTTCGACTACGAGCTTTGCTCTCCGCTCAGGATGACATGCTGAAATATTTTTTGCAACCATCTTGCGCAACCCCAAAAATATGCTATACTAAAATCAACAATTAAGGAGGCCCTCATGTTCTTACCGAGAGTAAAAAATGAACGCTTGATTTCAGATAAACGAATGACTCTTTCCTTCCCCCTCAAGGTTTGGTGTGGCGACAGACCAAGCCGCAATTTGCTGCCCGTATTGCACGAAATGATGCCGTATGGCGAATTTGTAGAGTCTGTTCGCGAAGAAGCAACGCTGACGATCAGCGTAATGCCCTCTATGGTGAAAGATCACCCCGAGTTCTATTCCATCTACGCTAAAGACGGGAAAATTGACATCCAAGCAAAAGACTATCGCGGACTTGTGAACGCCGCTGCAACCTTGGCGCAAGCCATCCACCTTGAGAACGGAAAATTTGTCATTCCCGAAACCGTCATTACCGACCATCCCGACTCCTCTTGGCGTTCTGTTATGCTCGATCCTGCGCGCCACGTCATCCCAATGGACGAGGTTCGCGCCATCATCCTCGGCATGGCAAAATCAAAGTTCAACAAGCTTCATTTGCACCTATGCGACCATCAGGGCTTCTCTTATTTTTCGGACGTTTACCCCGATCTGCCCCTCTCCCCCGGCACGACCTACACCAAGGATGATCTGCGCGAGATCGTCGCTTATGCAGGGATGTTTGGCATTGACGTCATTCCCGAAATCGACCTGCCTGCACACAGTTTCAATTTGACCAAGAAGTTTGACCACCTCAAATGCCATTCCGAGGACGAGGAAAATGGCGGTAAACCGCTCAGTGGCTGGAATATTTGCATCGGCAACGAGGAAAGCTACACGTACATCAAAAACATTCTCTCGGAGCTTGTCGAAATCTTCTCCTATGAGTACATTCACATGGGTACGGACGAGATTTATATGGACGACATCGATCGCGAGCCACGTATCACGTCCTGCACCTGTCAGTGCAAGGTATGCAACGCACGCTTCTTGCCGATGGGCTATGACACGCTCCTACCGCGCTTCTATTATTTTGTGGATCGCGTTTATAATATCATCAACGATCTTGGCAAAAAGATGATGATGTGGAACGACCAAATCGATATTTCGGGCGGCGCTCCCGAAATTCCGCGCGACATCCTCATTGAGTTCTGGCGCGTGGCAATGCCCCACAGAGGCCCCGTTGAGGGCTGCTCGATGCAGGCGTTTGTTGAGACAGGATTTGAGGTTGTCAATGCCGACTACCCCAACACCTACGTTGACCTTTATATGAAGTGGAGCAAGCTGAAGGATTGGAACCTGCGCAAAAATCCCGCAGACGCCCCCGATGTCGCCTTCCGCATTCTTGGCGGCGAGACCTGCGCTTGGGAGGGCAACAACTACCCGCACTACCGCCACGCGCTCTATTTCACCTTCCCCACTTTTGGCGACAGATGTTGGAACGTAACAGAACCTCTCTTGGACAACGAAGAAACGATGCGCGCCCTGACGCGTGCGTGCCTTGGCGCATCCGCCCCTGCGGACTTCAATCTCTTCTCTTACCTTAAGGGTGTACCGCTCGGCGATGCCTACCGCATGGAAGGCAAAATTTTCGCAGAGGACGCTGACCTTTCCGCACTCCGCGCAACGCTTGAAAATCTTTCCCACCTTTCGGTTGACCAAGAGCACCTCAAAAACAATCTTTTGAGTTTGATCCAATAAAAAGATCCCCGACAGACCATTCTGTCGGGGATCTTTTTATTTTAACTTATCAAGCAGAAAATACGGTCTTTCGCCAATAACGATCTGTTTGGTCACGTCAAAGATCTCGTAACCGTCCTTTTCGTGCGCTTGCAAAAAGGCATCCTCGTCATCGTAAACGAGCTCCTTACCGTACCACGGCTTGCTTGACTGTGGGGTGAGTTCCAGATAAACGGTCTTGCCCTCTGCCAAAAAGGTGAGAATAGTGTGGACCTTGTTTTTTTGCTTGTGGTGTGTGAGCCAGATTTTGCTTGGAACACAGCAGGCATCCAGAATTTGTTGCATCACCAAAACGGCATCAATACAGGTTCCCACTTTTTCTTTTTTGGTAACCTCGGGATCCTGCACCCGAGAAATGGTGTTGGCAAGATGATAGAACGCGGCATCAAAGCCACTCGCCATATTGGGTTTATAGATCTGCCCATCAACCACAAAGCCGTACTCGTAGCCGGTATTAAGGAGCTCTTTTCTCAATGCGTCACATATTTCAACAATTTTCATTCTGTCTCTCCTTCTTCCGTATATAATTTATCAAGATGCCACCGTACAGGATTGTAGTAAATGTAGTTGATGTGTTCTTCGTAATCCGCTTGATTGCGAATGATGTGATCGTGGAAGGATTTTTGCCAAATTGGTCTCCCTATTTGCTTGATCGTGTATCCTTTTAATTGGTTTACAACCCTCGATATTGTAGGGGCGACCATTGGTCGCCCGAACTCATCGGAGCAAACTCGTAACAATAAATGAATATGATTTGGCATAATTACGTAACGCTCCACCAAAAATGCGGGATATATTGAGGAAATACGCTTAATTGCATCACTCACAATTTCACCGCACGAAGATAATTCGACATCTTGCGGGCGACCAATGGTCGCCCCTACATTTTTCCAAAAATAATTTTGTTTTTTCTGTGTACATATCGTTATAAAATACGCACCGCAGGAGCTATAATCGTAATTTTGCAAACGATTCTTTTTGCGTGTTGGTAACGTTTTGTTATCTTCCATTTTTTATCACCCATGACATTATAACACGAAAATGCGAATATGTCAACCAAAAAGCAGGGCCGCCTCGATTGAGGCGGCCTTGTTGTCTGTTTGTTTTATTTCTTAAGGAAATATTCGTTCATGCTAATGTAAAGTTGTTCATCCTTGAAGGAGAGCATGCCTGCATAAGCAAGAATTTCTTCCATATTCATTTCGGGGTTCTCATCAACGTATGTGAAGAGCTTAAGGTATGCATCCTTTGCTACATCAAATCCCTGGGTATTTGCAAGATCGTACAGTTGAAGAACGGAGAGTGCAGATACACTGTAGGAAATATAGTAGCAAGCAGAGGTAATGGTCATACCGTATTGCCAGTAACCGTCGATGACTTCTTCAACACCAAAATCGGTGCAGATGCTGGTGTAAAGGAAATTATACTCGTCAGCGGTAATCTTGCCGTCAGCCATGATCACGTCTGCGTTGAGACCGTCGTATTGGTTGAGGTAGATTGCCTGTTCGAATACGTCAATGGTCATGCCTGCCATAACGATGTAGAACATATTAACCAGCGTGTAGGTTTCTACAAGATTGAGTGCAACCTCGGTAAAGCCGGCATTTTCCTTGAGATATGCAAGGTAAAGCAGCTCGTCGCCTTGAGAGTGCATTTCCAGCAGGTCGTAGGATTGGTTGAATTCGTCGAATTCTTCAGCAACGTCTGCGCTGTAGACTTCATTCATAAAGTGACCGAACTCGTGAACGATGGTGAATGCGTTATCATAACCCTTACCAAAATATGCAACGGGAATGTTTACACCGGAAATGGTGGTAACGAATGCACCCTCGTAATCGCCGCGGAACATATTGCCATCGCCCATGAGCTTGTTGAACTCATCGGAGAAAGAAATTTGCTTATCCGGGTTCGTGGTGAACGCCAGCAGATCGATGTAATCGTTTACAAGGGTGTTGGGGTTAACGTCCTCAAAGAAAGAACTTTGAACCTGAGAGTAGTAGGTATCAATATCCTTTTGGTCACTTACAGCAATGGTATCCCACTTCTTATAGATAGCGGCAAATACGGGGGAGATATATTCCTTAACCAAATCGGCAAGCTCTGCAGCATCCTGATAGGTGTAATCTCTGCCGTAAACGTTTTCATAAGCATACTCAAGGTAGTTTTCATAGCCCATCAGCACTGCCATCTTATTGTTGTTTTCGGCAAATTCGGCATACAGTTCGGCAACCTTTGCCTTTTGTTGCAATTCAGAAAGTGCCAAGAACTCGGTTTCGATCGCATTGTTTCTTTCCTTGAGAGCGGTGTATTCGGGATTGGAAACTGCATCGGAATCGAAAAGGAATGCATTGATCTCTTCATCGGTCATACCTTGATAGTAGAACTCGCGATAGCAAGAATCATAGAAAGGACGGGACAGCGTGTAGAACTTTGCTACAATTTCGGTGTGGTAGTCCAGCATTTCGGCATGGGTCTCCTCAAGTTCCTTGTTGTCCATATCGCAGTAGTAAGCGATTTCGGCAAGCTGTCTTTGAGAAATTGCATTCATAATGAGATCATACAGCTCGGTGTGTACTGCATCAACAGCTGCAAATTCGTCTGCCAGTGCGCCTTCTTCTGCAAAGCCGTGAAGTGCGGGATCGTACTTGGCAGCTGCTTCGATCAGTGCCAAAACTTCATTGTACTTGTCATCGATCGCCTTCTTATCCTCTTCGCCAAAGTTAAAGGTGAGTGCTTCGGTATGTTTACCGTTGGATTCTGCCCAATAGCACTCTTTGCAATTTTCGTTCAGGCAACGAACAATGCGAGAGGGCTCGGTGTTCTCATCATAGTTGTGACCGGTAGCATCGGTGGTAACGTATTCTCTCTTTGTGCATCTGGAGCACTTAAGAATGGTTGTACCGGTTTCGGTGCAACTGGGTTTGCTTTCCATTTGCACTTTCATATTGTGGCCAAGAGCTTCGATTTCTTTTTCTTCTCTTTCACCGCAAGAGCAAATGCTTACTTCAAGACCTGCTGTCTCGCACTTTGCGGAAGTAGAATCGGCCTCGGAGAGAACAAAATTGTGAACGTGCTCACCAGGGGTAGTTTCTGCCGGTGTTGTTGCGGCAGGGGTTGTCTCGGCGGGTGTAGTTTCTTGTTGAGCAGGCATAAAATTACAGCTTGCCATGGAGAACAAGAAAGTAGCAACCAACAAGAGTGCAATTATTTTTTTCATAGTTTTTCTCCTTTACTATAATAAAGATATGGTAATTGTATCACAGAAAACAAAAAATTGCAAGGGTTTTTGCAAGTCTTTATGCTATAAATTGCGTTTTTTGGTAATGTATACAAAACAAACAGGCACTTTTTGACAGTTTTGACGATTGATTTTGCAAAAAAATCGGTAAACAACAGAAAACATTTCAATCACCGGATGTCTTTGGAAGAAAATAAAAAAGCACTTGCCGTTGCAAGTGCTTTTTGGTGCCGGTAGTCGGGGTCGAACCGACACGGTATCGCTACCACTGGATTTTGAGTCCAGCACGTCTGCCAATTCCATCATACCGGCGTATGACAAATGGTATTATACCATACTATTGCAAAAAAATCAAGGGTTTTTGCAAAATTCTTAAAATATTTTTCACACGAAATTTTCTTCCCTTGACTTTCCTCAACGGCTGTGCTATAATAAAAGTGTAAGGTTGACGAAACCTGTTCGAAATACGTGGAACGAATCAGAAGCTTGAAAAGAAAGGATAAAAAATGTCGAATAATCAATTTTCCACTATGAAGAAAAACAAGCGACACTTTTGGCACATCTGCTATATGGTATGTGCCATTATTGCGATTCTCATTGCTATCCTTCTCATTGTCTATATCGCATACACCGCGGACAAGCGAGAGCTGTGGCAAATCGCAGGTGGAATTTTTCTTTGCTTGGTATGGATCTCCTTCAGCGTTTTTGAAATTTACACACTGATAAAAGGCAAACATAAGAAAGAAACCGCGCCGCCCCCTGTTACAGAAATCACAGAAGCATCCGTGCTGCGCGATGCCAAAACAAATGATGCGTATAAGATTTTGCTCGAGGCTAAAGTGGGTACATATCAAATATACTATCGCCGCAGGAAGCTTGTAAATGAGCTTGTTATCAACGATGCCGTTTATGCCGAGAAAAAGAGCCTTTTTGAACCTACGCACACGCTTGGTGCTGTGGTAGACGGGCACAAAATAGAAGCCGGTCTTGATGATATGAATTGTAGCTTTATCGCATTTGACGGAGAGCTTGTCAACTATAAACAACGCATTTTTTAATGCGCTCCAACGCCAAGGCCACCATACCCGTGGATTTCGTTTACAACAAAAATCCCCCATTCACGGAAAATGGGGGATTTTTTATTGTTAGGAAAGCGCGTTTTGTGTTTCAAATGTCGATCAACCAAGGAGTCCTTTCAAAAGGGGCATAATAAGAGAGTTGAGCAGATTGCCAAGCAGAATGCCGAGCGTTGCAGCCAAAAGGGCCTTGAAACGGTCACGACCAAGCAACCAAGCAATCAGCGTTACGCAAAGAATGGGAGCTACGATGTTCAAAAGACCGGTTATTACACCAAGATTGGGGAGAATTGCCATAACGCCGCTAGCAAGCAATACACCTAATACTGCGGAGATAAGACTTTTAACGGGATCCAATCTCAGTATAATAGAAATGAGCCAAATGGCCAGCGCGTGAAGGGCTACGTTTACAACTGTGAAAATCCAATCCATTTTTTTGTTCTCCTTTTGTTTTTTGTTATTTAACCACCCATTACCTTTTAATGGGTATGTCAACCGAATATTGCACCAAGACCGAGATAGGAAAGCACGGTCATAATGACGGTGGCCCCCAAGACGCCAAGAACGGCGGCAAGAAAGCTCTTTTTGGGGTCGAGACCGAGTACCGAGGCAATCAGCGTTCCTGTCCATGCGCCTGTTCCGGGCAGCGGAATACCAACAAAGAGTGCCACACCCCAATAAGAGTGTTTTTCGATGGTCCCCTTATGTTTTTCGATTTTGCGGTCAAGCCACGCCGCGGTGTTTGCAAAAAACTTGATGCGGCTCTCTCTCATCCATTTGAGAATTGCACGAATGAACAAGAGAATGAACGGCACGGGCAAAATGTTGCCTGCAATGCTGAAGAGTGCGGTCTGCCACCAAGGCATACCGAGTCCCCAACCGAGCGGAATGGCTCCGCGACATTCGATAATGGGAAGCATTGAGCAAAAGAACACACAAAGCTCCCGCCCTACGGTTTCGAGAAAAAACTTCTCTATTGCTTCTGTCATTTTTCGTTAAAAATTACAGTGCTTTTACGAGTTCCTCGGTATCCTTTGCAATCATCAATTCCTCGTTGGTGGGAATGACGAGTACGCGAACCTTGGAATCGGGAGCGGAGATATCAACCTCAGCCGCACCGCGGATAGCTTTGTTGTTGAGTTCTTCGTCGATTTTAACACCCATAAATGCCAAGTTCTTGGCTACATCGGAGCGATAGTTGGGGTTGTTCTCGCCAATGCCGCCTGCAAAAGTAATGGCATCAACGCCGCCCATTGCTGCTGCAAAGGACCCTACGTACTTGGTGAGTTGGTGAACCACCATCTTTTCAACGAGTTGGCAACGCTTATCGCCGTTCTTTGCACCCTCGCCGATGTCACGGTTGTCGCTGGTCTTTTGTGTTACGCCCAGCATACCGGATTTTTTGTTCATGATGGTGTCGATTTGGTCGGGAGTGAGGTTCTCTTTCTTCATTAAGAGAGGAATGATTGCGGGGTCAATAGAACCGCAACGGGTACCCATCATAATGCCTTCCAGGGGTGTCAGGCCCATGGTGGTGTCGTAGCACTTGCCGTCCTTAACGGCGGCAATAGAAGAACCGTTGCCGAGGTGGCAGGTAACGATCTTGAGGCCTTCTGCATTTGCGGGATCCTTGCCCAGCATCAGAGCTGCACGCATCGAAACGTAGCGGTGGCTGGTTCCGTGGAAGCCGTAACGACGGATGCGGTACTTTTCGTAGTATTCATAAGGAAGCGCATACATATATGCGTAATCGGGCATGGTTTGGTGGAAGCCGGTATCAAATACTGCTACCTGAGGTACGCCGGGCATGGTCTTCTCACATGCGCGAATACCGGTGAGGTTGTGGGGGTTGTGCAAGGGGCCAAGTTCGCAGCATTCTTCGATTGCTGCAATAACCTTTTCGTCGATGATAACAGAGCCCGAGAACTTTTCGCCACCGTGAAGAACGCGATGTCCGACTGCGGTGATTTCGGAAAGAGACTCGATAACGCCGTTTTCCTTGGAAGTGAGTGTTTCCAAAACGATTTGTACGGCTGCTGCGTGGTCTTTCATAAAGATGTCGAGTTTATAATCTTCTCTGCCCTCTACCTTATGCTTGAAGTTGCCGCCCTCAATACCAATACGGTCGCAAAGACCCTTTGCGAGAACGTTCTCGTTCTCCATATCGATGAGCTGATACTTGATAGACGAGCTACCTGCGTTGATAACCAGAATTTTCATTGTTTTTGTTCCTCCTGTTTGTGTTCTGCCCGACTTTGCGGACACATCCTGTCATTTTATATTATAAAACAAATACGCTCACAATGCAAGAGCAATTTGTAAATTTCTTCCGCTTTTTTTGCTTTACACGCAAAAACAAGAAAAATTCTTTCATTTTCGCCCCTTCTTATTTTATTTGGGCTATTTTTTTGATTTTGTCTTGCAATCCGCGCAAAAAACCATTATAATAATACCAAAGAAAACCAACAAGAGATTGGAGACAGAAAAATGAGCAAACAAAAAATTGAATTTGGTACAGGCGGATGGCGCGGTATTATTGGTGACGATTTTATCAAAGCCAACGTTCAGCGCGTTGCATACGCCGTATGCCGCCTCGCACGCGAAGAAGGCAAAGCCGACAAGCCCATCGTCATTGGTTACGACCGCCGTTTCCTCTCCGAGGTTTCCTCTCGTTGGATTGCGGAAGTTCTTGCGGCGCAGGGCATTGGTGCAATTCTTGTCAATCGCTCCACCCCCACACCGCTGATTATGTTCTTGACACAGCATCACGAACTGCACTACGGTCTTGAAGTAACAGCAAGCCACAACCCCTCCTCCTACAACGGCATCAAGCTGATTGTAGAGGAAGGTCGCGACGCTCCCCTGGAGACCACCGCGCGTATGGAATCGCTCCTCTCCGAGGATGCTGACCTTGACATCCCTACCCTCCCCATTGAAGATGGTGAAAAAGCAGGACTCATCTCCTATATGCGTGCGCCTTTTAATGATTTTATCGACCACATTCTCTCCAAGCTCAACCAGCCCCTCATCAAAGAGCGCGGTCTGCGCATTCTCTTTGACCCGATGCACGGCTCGGGTATTTATCCTATCACGGTCATTCTGCAAACGTTGCGCTGCACCGTTGACCTCATCAATGACAACAAGGACGCTTACTTTGGCGGCGGTATCCCTGCGCCTACCGAGTCTCGTCTCTACGATCTGCGCAACCACGTGGTTGCAGGCGGCTATGACCTTGGCATCGCCTTTGACGGCGACGGCGGCCGCTTGGGTATTGTGGACGAAAACGGCAACTACATTGATGCCAATCAAATTCTTTGCCTGCTTTACTACTATCTGCACGCCCACAAGGGTTGGAACGGCCCTGTTGTGCGCAACCTTGCCACCACGCACATGCTTGACAAGATTGCCGAGTCCTTTGGCGAGGAATGCCACGAGGTTCCGATTGGATTTAAGTACATCTCCGCAGGTATCGACCAATACGATGCGGTCCTTGGCGGTGAATCCTCGGGCGGCTTGACCGTTCGCGGACACATTCTCGGCAAGGATTCCATCTATGCCGCATCCCTCTTTATTGAGATGGTCTGCGCACTCGGCTCTCCCACCAAGATGTTGCACGAGCTCGAAGCACGTTTCGGTACGTTCGAAATGGTAGAAGCCAACCTCGAATTCCCTGCCGCTCGCAAGCCCGAAATTCAAAAGACCTTGATGGTTGATAAAAAGTTGCCCGAGTTCCCCGGCGCCGAGGTCGTTCGCGTCAGCTACGAGGACGGCTGCAAGGTCTATTTTGCCGATGATTCCTTTGTCATCTGCCGCTTCTCCGGCACCGAGCCCCTGCTCCGCATCTTTGCCGAGGCATCCGACGCCGCCCGCGCCGCTGCTTACATTACACCGTTTAGAAAGTTGTTGGATATTTGATAAGAACTGCGGGGGAACCTTTTTCGCGAAAAAGGGTTCCCCCGCACCCCTTCCAAAAAGCACTCTAACAAAAGGTCAAAAAACAGAGTTGTCAGTACGCTAACAGACGGTCAGCGCGAGGTGAAACCTCGCTTTGGCTGTCGCAAAAAATCAGGGGCCACCGAGACCCTGCTTTCTAAGAAAGTTGTTTGCAATCAAAACGGTATTTTGTCAAAAATCTTGCAAATTCCCTATTTTTCTGCTATAATAGGTTCAAACAACCAATGGTTGAGTGAAAAATCTCTGTTTGGTTGAGCAAATTTGCGTTTATTCAACTGTTGTTATCTTCACTTTGCGGATTTGCGATGGTATAATGGAGCCATCACAGGAAAGGAGTTGTATTTATGAACACAACACTCGGAAAAAGAATTGCGGCTTTGCGCCGCGAAAAAGGATTGAAGCAAGAGGAGCTTGCCGAAAAGTTAGGTGTCAGCGCACAAGCGGTCAGCAAGTGGGAAAATGACCAAACCTGCCCCGATATTTCCCTGCTCCCCCTGCTCGCCAAAACCCTTGACGTCAGCGTAGATGAGCTTCTCTCTGGCAAGCAGGAGAATACACCTGCTGTTCAAATCGTACCCGCCGACGAAAGAAAAGATATAAAGAATATGATGCTCCGCATGGTTGTAAAATCCCACAACAATAACGTGCGCATCAACATTCCGCTCCCCTTGATCAAGGTAGGAATCGATGCCGGCTTAAATATGGAAGAAATAGCAGGCGGCAATGAGGTTCTCAAAAACCTAGACTTTGATAAAATACTGGAGCTTGCAGAGCAAGGCGTTATCGGCAATTTGATGGAAATTGATACCGAGGACGGCACCACCGTTCAAATTTTTGTGGAGTAACAAAAAATGAAAATATCGATCAACTGGGACAACACAAAATTTACGTTGCGCCTCCCCACAGGTCTTGTTCTCAACCGCCTTACAGCAGGCATCGCTTGCAGAAAACTGAAAAAGGAAGGCTTTCATCTCACTCGCAAACAAACCGTTTTGCTTATCAAAGAATTGAAACGGTATAAGAAAACACACCGCGATTGGAACCTTGTGGAAATCACCGAAAACGACACAAACAGCGTCATTATTAAAATTTAACCCAATATGCAAAAGGGATAGCAAGTATGCTATCCCTTTGTTTTCGGGAGGAGCAAGCCCCTCCCCTACCAAGATACAAATATAGGGATAGCCAGCACGCTATCCCTTGTTTGTTTTAGAAATAATGTAAGCAATCTCTCTCAAGTGCATTCAAAAAAGCAGTGGCTGTGTAAACGGTGTATCCGCCCACCTTGTCTCCAATCTCCAGATGTCGTCCGCCTTCGGCGTGCATTACTTTTTTTGGCGTTGGCAAAATGATAAGAACTTTTTGGGCACTTCCTTCAAAATCGTAACGAAATGTCGTAACTCTTCTCCACAAATGGACTTGACCCAAACGGTAGTCGTAAATAAGAGAGCCCTCTCCCTCGTCATTCAAACTCATTGTGTCGCCTCTTTTGAGTGAGTAGATAAATTTGCACTCATACCGCACACCGCCTTGCACAACTAAAAAATCTGCATCGCTTTTGTTCCTTTTCTCTAACGGAAAGATACCCCCGTCTTGTTCGAATATCACATTCTTTTGATCGCACAGGGCAGATAATTTTTCAAAAAACGCTTTTCGCTTTTCAACCGCTCTTGCATAGCGAATGAGATAAAAAACAATTTTGACTGCTAAGAAAACAGCTGCGACAATCCACAATTTGCTCAAAAGAATCAAAATAATACGGTAACTGTTGGCAACGCATTCGATAGCAACAGGAGCTGCGATCCCCCCCAAGCAATATATTGCAATTACAAGCGCGCATCTTTTTGCAAAATGCAACAGGGTTCCGCGTTTTTTCCTTTTCCAAGTAAAGCGATCTTTGGGGCCTTGCTTTATTTTGTTGCTCTTAATATATTCCCTAATAAGGGAAACAAGCAACAAAATTTGCAAAACACGACAAAAAATGGTACCGTCGTTGCGTGCAAAATATTCAATAGAAAATATAAACGCGGTGAAAAGAATACCGCCCTGAAACGCCCAAAACAGTAGATGAAAGCCCAATATGAATGCGGCAAGAGCGATAAGAATTTTCAAAAGTTTTATGATTGCGTTTTTGTGTTTTTGCAAAATTACGATTGAGCTCACATCCTTTCCTAAATATGTTTGGGACTAGTTCCTTTTCTTTTTGTGTGAAAGTTTTTGAAGGGGGTGCAGGGGGAAAACTTTTTTCAAAAAGTTCCCCCCTGCATTCTCTCAAAATCTTTAATCCATACTCTCAATCACCCAAGCTCCGCCGCGTTTGATTTCGATGAGGGCGCAGTTGCCGACAATCTCGTTTGAGACTGCCCACTGGTTGCGGCGCGAGATGCGGCCGTTTTTGAGGGGGTACTTGCAGCCGTCGAGGATGACGCCCTTGACGGTCTCGTCGGCGGCGATGAGCGAGAAATAGCGGTACTGCGAGCGCGGCAGAATAGTGCCGCTGTTACGAATGAAGCGCACGCGGTTTTTGCCGTCGGTAAGGATGGCATAAATGCGATTTTCCTTGCGTTCCCACAAGTCCTCGAGGATGGCGATGGTAGAGAGGGTGTGGTCGATGCGACCGCTCAATCCGCCAACGATGACGATTTCCCCTGCTCCGCGCTCGATGGCAACCTTGACGGCAAGCTGCGTGTCGGTGTCATTTTTTTCAGCGGGTACGCGCAAACATTCCACACCGTCGGGGATGTTCTCTTCACCGAGGGTATCAAAGTCGCCAAGGATGACGTCGGGCGTGATGCCCAAGCGCTTGGCGGTCAGGTATCCTGCATCGGCGGCGATGACAAGGTCGCCTTTCTCGGGTTTTTCGGTTAGGTATTCGTCAAACACGGTACCGCCCGTGTAAATAAACGCTGTTTTTCGTTCCATATTGAACTCCTTTTCAGAAGTGGTTGCTTTCGGCCTCCCTCCGAGAGGGATGGTGTCAAATGCCGCAAGCGGCAAACGCCGGAAGGAGCCTACGCGACTAACAACTTATCATGCACGCGGGCTCCTCCCTGCTCCGCGGCTTAGCGCGGAGCTTCCCTCCTCCCAGAGGAGGGCATAAACACATCTGCTGTTTTATTTTAAAATCAGGGGAAGAAGCGCGTGTCCTCTTCCCCGTGTTTTTATGCGTTGAGTTCTGCTTGCAAGTCAGCGAGAGCAACCTCTTTTTCCTCACGCGTAGCGAGATTTTTGAGACGAACCACGCCGCGTGCGTACTCGTCGCCGCCCATAATGATGGCGTGCGAATATTCACCTTTTACGGCGTATTCGAGTTGCTTGCCAAACTTCTTTTGGCCAAGATACATCGAAGAAACGATGCCTGCATCGCGCAAATCCTCTACCAGCGAGGTGTATGCCTCGTAGGGCACGTCGTCAAAACGAGTGACAAGCACCTTAACTGCCGAACCAAAGGTCTCGGGGACGAGATTGTGCGTTGTGAGGAAGTTTTCAAGCGTTACGTCGCCCATTCCGTATCCCACGCCCGAGATGCGCGCGTTTTTGACGAACAGATCAACGAGGTTGTCGTATCTGCCGCCGCCAAACATAGCGCGGTTGTTTTCAGGGGCGTTGTCGAATACCTCAAAAACGGTACCCGTATAGTAATCGAGACCGCGGATAATGCCAAAATCAAACACACAGTACTTGTCCAAGCCCATTTTGCGCAGTGCGCCAAAGAGGGCAAGAAGTTCTTGAGATCCCTGCGACTCGGGGCAAAGTGCGGTGGCTTCTTCAACGCTCATTCCATACAGAGCATCGATTTGCGCAATCTGCTCGGCAGTAAGGCCGAGAGCGGTTAAATCCTTTTCGTAGCTTTCGCGCGTGACCTTGTTTTTGCGGTCGATGACCTTGGAGACCTGACGGCTGCCCTCGGCATCCTTACCCGTAATAGCGGTAACAACGTCATTGAAGAAGCGGCGGTTGTTGATGCGCACGGTGAACATGGTCTCATCCGCGCCGTAGGCGCACATAATGCGGATGGCACTTGTGATGACTTCAAGGTCGGCTTCATAGGTGTTGCAACCGAAAATATCAACGTTGAGCTGCCAGAACTCGCGCAGACGCCCTCTCTGTGTTGCCTCATAGCGATACATATTGCCGATGGAGAACCATTTGAGCGGGAAGCTCAACTCACCCATTTTTGCCGCGACCATACGCGCAACGGTGGGCGTCATTTCGGGACGGATCGCCAGATGGCGGTCGCCTCTGTCCATAAAGTTATAGGTCTGCTTGTTGGCGATCTCTTCACCGCTCTTTGCGGCATAGATCTCCAAGGATTCAAGCATAGGACCGTTGTATTCGTCAAATGCGGCGCTCTCGAGTTCTTTGCGGATGATGCCAAAGAACCAGTTGCGCAGCTTCATTTCCTGCGGATAAAAATCTCTTGTGCCCTTGTAGGGTTGCATAGAAAGCTTTTCTGCCATATCAAAAACCTCTTTTTGTTCTTAATCATCCTATATTATACCAAATCCCCGACGCGATTGCAAGAGGTTTTGGGAAAAAGTAGAAAAGAGATTTATAAATAAAAAAGCCGCCAAAGGCGGCTTTGAAGATAAAAATACAGTTAACCAAGATTTACTTCGTACTTATCCATCAGAATTTTGATAAAATCAATCAAAGCAAGAATAGAGCTGATGCCACAACAAAAAAAGGTGATTATTTTAATGATGCCTCTCTTCTTTTCACCCATCATAAAATTGTGAACACCGATTCCGCCTAAGAAAAAGCAAATCAACGCCATTGTCATTTTATCCTGACCATTCAAAGCACCTGCTTTTGTTTTCTCTTGTTCATCTTCGATTTTGCATCCGCAGTTCAAACAAACAGCCGCATTTTCGTTAACAGATTTGCCGCAATGCTTGCAAAATGCCTTGCCCTCACCTACGGCTACACCGCATTTCAAGCAAATCGCCTGATTGTCATTCATTTGTTCTCCGCAATTTCTGCAATACATAGTCTTTCTCCTGAATATTTATTATTCCTTTTTGGAATTATTTATATTATAATTCTATTTCGGAATTTTGTCAAGTGTTTTTTGGGCTATAATTCTAAAAAAGAACAAAAAACGGAGAAAAATGATGAAAATTCGCAAGCAGGAATACGGAAGCTCCAATATGGTTGGCAAAAATATTGAGCAGCTTCGTAAAGAGCGCGGCATCAAACAAAAGGACTTCATCGCCAAAATGCAGGTTATGGGATGTGACATCAACCCTACAAGCTACTCTAAACTCGAGGGGCAAGTACGCAGTGCAACCGACAAAGAGATTTATGTAATTTCGAAAATTTTAGGCGTAAAGATGGAAGAACTATTTGATAAAGAATAAGACAACGTAGGGGGGGCTTGCTCCCGCCGCTTTGTTTGAGCAAAACACTCTTAAGGCGGCAGGAGCAAGCCCCTGCCCTACAAAAGATTTTTCTTTTGCCGAAAAATGGCGGCGAAAAGTTTTGACAATGAAAATAAACCAAATTCCTGTATGTCATCCTGAGCGGAGAGCGAAGCTCGTAGTCGAAGTTTTTTCGAGCGAATAGCGAGGAAAAACCAAGGAGCGAACGCGACGAAGGGATCTCCAAACAAATTTGGGTGGCTTACCAAAGAAAATGTTACATTCCTGTGACAAGCCACCGAAACTCGTTACGAGATCCCGCAAACCGCTTTGCGTTTTGCGCTTACACCTCGTTCCTCACTCGGTGAAAGTTCGACTCCGCTCAGGATGACAAGCTGACAGAATATTTGGTTGCTATCGTTAGAAACCAAAACAGTCAATTCTATTTCCCTTTGCCGAAAAATGAAGATGAAAAATGGGCAGTGTGTGATTTTTTTGCGCGGAACGACTTGCAATCAAGCGGAATTTGTGATATAATACCATCACAACAAACTATGCACCATTAGCTCAGCTGGATAGAGCACAAGCCTCCGACGCTTGGTGTCGACGGTTCGAATCCGCCATGGTGTGCCAAAAAAGTCCAAGTCTTTAGGGTCGTACCCCAAAGGACAGTTTTGCAAGAATACGGTATATTTCACAGGAGATAACCGTATTCTTGTTTTTTAGTCCTTATGCGGATTTTTGGATTTCTTCTATCATTTCACGGATTTCATTCTCATCGGGAATGTCGATCAGACCAACAGCGGTAAAGTAAACATCAAGCTTTACCCGCTTACGCCCATCTACTTTCTCGCTCTTATGAACCTCAATACGCTGAATGAGTCTGTTTACAAGGGCGGGAGTAAGCTCCTTAATATCGGTACACTTTCGGATGGTTTCAAGAAATACGCGAAGATCAACCTTGTCTTGCTCCGCTTGTTCCAACGCGCGCTCCAATTTCGCCGTTTCCTCAATGAGCGTCTTTTGCTGAGCTTCGTACTTACCCATCATTTTGGAAAATCGTTCGTCGGTATCCACGCGGTCTTTGGTTTCATCAAAACAGATGATAGTGGTCTTTTCGCTTTTCTTTTTGTTCGTTATCATCGTTTTTTCTCCTATTTTCATAAAGCTTTTGAAGTAAGGCGTTTTTCGGTCAAAAAGGCTCGGTCAAGAGTGTTGAAAAATGCAAATTTTCCAACAGAAACCGCCTTTATGGGGTGTGATACATTTTGCGGTGCTAAAAGCGGAAAAATGCCGTTTTTCTTCGGTCAAGACCGTAAAACTGCCTTCGCGGGCGGTTGCATATTTTAACGGTCAAGACCGTGATTTTATCTGTTCTCACGCACGTCCTTCTTCGGTGCGGATTTCTGCTTTTCTTGCTCCAATAGCTGCGGGAACTCAATCAGCATTACAGTTCGCTCAACCGATGCGCTTCGGTCATATACGTCCTTGCACATCGCAAACTCCTTGCGGAGGGTTTTGATCTTTTCGCTAAGTGCAAAGATCTCATCGCGTATCGGTTGCACTTGCTCAGGATCCTTCATCCAACGGATCTTATTCCAAAGTGCTCGGCGTTCCTTGCATAGTGCCTTAATTTGCGGATCGACCTTCAGCGCGTGCTGAATGAGATCATCCTTCGTTTCAAGTCCGTACTTGCCGAGAAACTTAGCTTGCTCCGAATACATACGTGCGCGGCGAATGATGCCGCGCGTTCTATCTTGTTTGCCATGCGGCACGAGGTTCGTTCTCCACCGCAAGTATTCACGCGAAATATATCTTATTCAATTGTATAGAACTCAATTTGGGTGGCAATACTAATAATGGGAAAGTATGCCTATTTAAAAATAGAGTATTATTTTATATCACAAATAGACGAAATTGTCAATATGTTTTGTAAAAATATTCTTTATAAAAAGCGGTGGGCAGAAAAATCTGCTCACCGCTTAGAGTTATAAGGAGGCTGCACTTACAGTCTCGATGTTTGTTAGATTTTCTTCTTTTTGTCGATGATAAAGTAGAATAGTGCAATCGTACCGCATCCGCAGAATGCCAAACCCGAAATCACACATACGATGATGATAAAGGTCCGGTTATCTGCATTTGCTTTTGCAAGCTCTGCATCTTTTGCTTCAAGAGCTGCCTTATTGTCTGCATCTGCTTTTTCCAGTGCTTGCTTTACGCTGTCAAGTTTACTTGCAAGAGTATCGATTGCCGCTTGGAGCGTAGCCTTTGCCGAGGTGATCTTGCCTTCAAGCTCGGTCTTGTTTGCCGTATCGGTTGCTTCGAGAGTTGCCCGAGCAGAAGCAAGAACATCGTTCAATGCGGTAATTCTGTCGCTCAGTGCGGTGTCACCGCTTGCGATTGCCTCGTTAAGAGCATTTTGTGCATCTTCGAGATTCTTCTGAACTGCCTTGATTGCCGCATCAAGTGTAGCATCTGCGGTTTCGATCTTGGAAACAAGCTCTGCCTTATTATCGGTG
>JAZSFM010000006.1:0-18087 GCA_045532215.1 Eubacteriales bacterium
CGGTTACCGTAAGCTACGAGATTACCGCAGGTACCAACGCAATCACGGATATCACCTACACCGAAAGCTGGATTTACGGTGATGTCATCGCTGACTTCTCGGCAACTGCTACGTACGGCGACGTGAAGATTGAATACAAGCTTGCCGATGCGGATGATAGTGCATATAGCACCACACGTCCCACCAACGCAGGCGCGTACGTTGCAAGATTCACCGCCACCGACGCAAACTGCGCGGCCGTTCCAGTTACCCGTACCTTTACAATCGGTAAAGCAACCGTTACAACTCCTTCTGTTGCAGCAGGCGAAACCACCTACACCGGCAGCGTAATTACCTCCGGTATTGTAAGCAACGACCTCTACACCGTTGTAGATGCAGGTGGAGTAAACGTTGGCACTTACACGGCAGTTCTCAAGCTCAAGGATGCTACCAACTACAAATGGAGCACCACGCAAACCTCTGCAGATATCGAGCTGACCTACAAGGTAACCAAGGTAACAACCACAGTTACCATCAACTCCGCAGGTTGGACGTACGGCGCATTCCAAGCACCGAGCGTATCTGTTACCCCCGCCGGCTTGAGCAGTCAAGTGGTTATCAAGTACTCCACCGACGGTGGCGCTACTTGGAGCACAACACCTCCCACCGAGGCAGGCATTGGCTATCTCGTTAAGGCAGAACTTACAGGCACCGACAACTACACAGGCGCCTCGGCACAAACTGACTTTGACATTGCCAAGGCAACGCCTGTTTTGTCCGATCCTTGGTTCAAGGGTGGCAAGTACTACAAGAACCAATTTACCGCAACTACCGACGGTATGACGGTCACCTACAATGGCAGCACTGTTGCAGGTACCCTCACAATCGGTACTCCCGTATTTGTTGACGGCCAAAACGCAAGTTACGTAACTGTTAAATTTACTCCTACCGACACAAAGAATTACGCAACTGTTGAAACCAACTACTACTTTACCTTTGTATCGGTAGCATACCTCAACAATTCCACCGCATACGGCAGCATTGAGGATGCACTTGCGGCAGCCGGCACGGGCGATGTTGTTTGGGTACGTCCTCACGATTCTGACCTCGGTCCTATCTACATTATGTCCGATGTAACCATTCCTTCGGGCGCAACGTTGTTGTTGCCTTACGGCACTACCAACGATAAGCTTGGTAAAAACCAATGGTCCGGTGACCAGCCCTTCTTCGAGCTCCATGGTGGCGCATGTAGTGGTTATGACAAGCACAAGGATGGCGGTACCTATCGTAAGCACACCGATTACGAAGGTCACTATCCTTCAGAGTGGGATCCCAACAAGTGCGTGCTTAAGGTTATTCTTGCCGAAGGCAAGACCATTACCAACAACGGTATTTTGGAAATCGCCGGTGAACTTTCCGGTGGTGGAGCAGGTGCACAATACGCCGGCTTTACCGCAGGTAAGCATGCAACTCTGCTTCTTGATGCAGGCGCAAGCGTAATTTCCAATAGCGGCAGTAAGATTTATGCAGCCGGCTTCATTCGTGAAACCAGCAAGGATAATGGCAGTGAGGTTATCATCAATTCCGGAGCTACACTCTTCCAACCTCATGCAATCAAGGACTTCAGAGACGGTAGCTACATGGTTGCTGCAAAGGACGGTATGGGAGATCCTTATTGGTCATCTGCTTATAACAGATTTGTCATGATGAACGTATCTCCCACCTTGAAGATCTACTACGGTGGTGTTATGAGTGTTTGGGCTTCGCTCTTTACGGGATCTACCCAAGGAAATAACACAACCACTCAAAACTTTATTGGTAGCGATACGGCCGGAAAAGATGCGGTTATTCTTTTGACAAAGTCTTACAGTTACTTGGAAGCAAAGTATGACCCCGCAACCGAAATTTGCGACCTGAAGATTTACGGTGGCGCTAAGACGCAGGTTATGAAACTTAGTGTTAAGGTGCTCACTACAGTTACCGTAACTACAGAAAACTGCTTCTTCCCGCTTACCTACCACTACAACATCACGCTTGCTAAGAGTGATTTGAAGGATGCAAACGGCAACCTGCTCCAGGGTGCCGACGAAGTAGCAATCTTTGATATGGGACAACGCTTCAAGTTAATGACCGGTGCAAGTCTCACCATCGAAGAGGGAGTAAGGGCTAACTTTGATACGCTAATTGTTTACGAAAACTTTGTTGATGATTGCGCATATCACTCTGCTGATTATCGCTATCCCAACAAGCCGGCGGCAAGGCTTACGGTTAACGGTGAGCTGGTTTGCGGCACGTTTGGTGGTAAGATTTATTCCACTGGCGAAGGCGCAAGTGTTACCATCAACTCTGCTGTTTCTTGTACCGCTTATGAAATCACGAATATCAATGCAAGTACTTTTACGTCTTCTGTCACAGAGTGGAATACAATTGCTGAGACAGCACAGCTTGTTAACCTCGACGGAGCGGTTACAGCACTCTCCTCGGCTCCCGTGCGTTATGCGTTTGTAAACGGCGCTTGGAAAGTACCACAAATCATCTTTGATTCGAATGGCGGAACAGCGGCTGACGCGATTACGATTACACCCGCAATGAGTGCTTATCCCGAACTTCCCACACCTACCAAGGATGGATTTGAGTTCATCGGATGGCACTACAACGGCACACTCGTAAAACAAGGCGAGGCACTTCCCACACTCTCTGATAACCACCTCGTGGCTCAATGGGCTGAAAGCAGCAATATTATCGTTGTTGTATACGATAACGGTACAACCACTGAAGAAGTAAAGATTGCAAACGGCGTATATCCCACTGTTACCAATCCCACAAAGGTAGGATACACCTTCCAATACTGGGCTTACAATGGTGTAAGAGTTAATGCAGGTGAAACCCTCAAGTCCGATGAAGGTCATACGCTGACTGCTGTATGGCAGATTAACACCCATACCATTGCAGATATTACCGAAAGCGAAGCAAGCGTAAGCGGTATCTCCAAGGGACAGAGTGTAGACTATGGAACTACGGTTACATTCACGGTAACGTTTAACAAATCCGACAACCAAACGGTAACAGTAACCGATGTGAACGGCAATACGATTACCACCACAAAGTCCGGTAACACTTACTCCTTCACAATGCCTGATAGCAATGTTACTATTAGTGCAAGTTCTAAGGAATGTATCGTTGCAGGCACTCTCATTACCTTGGCAGACGGCACACAAAAGAAGGTTGAAGATTTGACCTTGGACGATGTTCTCCTCGTATTCAACCACGAGACAGGAGAATATGAAGCCGCAGGCATCATCTTCATCGAGGATGACGGTTGGAAGGAATACAACGTTATCACTCTCACCTTCAGCGATGGCACAACCACCAAGCTCATCTACGAGCACGCATACTTCGATTTGACACTCGGCAAGTACGTTTACATCACCCAGCAGAACTACACTGACTTTATCGGTCACGAGTTCGCAATGCAAAGTGCAAACGGATTTGAACGTGTTACTATGACAGATGCAACCCTCGCAGTTGAGTACACAGGCTGCTACAGTTTGGTAACTGTTTACCACCTGAACTACTTCGTTGACGGTTTGTTCTCTATCCCCGGCGGTATTACCGGATTGTTCAACTTCTTCGAGTATGGTGACGATCTCGTTTACGATGCCGAAAAGATGCAAGCTGACATTGAAAAGTACGGTCTGTACACTTACGAAGACTTTGAAGAGTATCTGCCTTACGAGCTGTACGCGGCATTCCCTGCACCTTATCTCAAGGTTGCAGTTGGCAAGGGTATGATCACCTTTGAAGAAATCTTGGGCTACATCGATCAGTTCCTTGTAAAGAACGGCTTGATGTAATCTATCCCCAAAAACAGGTTGATTTATCAACAAACGAGCGCCCGCCATCGGGCGGGCGCTCCATTGGGGCGTCTGATGTGTGACGTTAAAAACAATCATCAAACAAAAACAACCCCCGTAGTTGCAGACGCAACTACGGGGGTTTTCTTTCTGTTTTTTATTGATTTTCGATTTCTGTCTCTTTTGGCCTTGAGAACCAATCAAGGAACATTCCAACTAAAAATCCCATTGCAATGGTTGCCAAAACGCCTAACAGGTAGGCAATAAAAGTGATTTCAAAGGTTCCAAAAATATCAAGGAAGTAAATGGAGTAATCGCCGTACATATTCATACCAAAGTTTCCAAGGTGGAAACACCAGTTCAAGAACACACCAAATCCAATGGAGGTGTAAATAAACACGATGGATCTGCCAAGATTGAGCCAGCTCAATTTCACTTTGTCAGCCAAAATCAAATAGAAACCGTAAAGTGACATTGTCAAGTGGCAAACCGCCTCTCCAACGTGAATAAAGTTTGCAGTGTAGTTGTGACTCATAAAGTAGGAAGCCCCCGGGCTGATGTAAAGAGCCAAGAACATACCAAAGCCCAAAAAAGCGATGGCAGCATAGGCAAACTCTTTGATTTTTTCACTCATAAAAGGGGTGAGAAGAATGATGGTACAAATATAGGGGCTAATGTTTTCCAGCGTCATAAAGCCGTCCTTAAGCCATCCGCGCTCGTATGCCGCATAGTTCCAACAAAAGAAACAAACGGCGCATACAATTAAAAACAGGGGATTGACAATGGGATTGCTCAACTTTTCGCGGAAGTAACACATCAAGAACAACCCGATAAAGAATACCAGCGAGAGGACGCCGAGCATGTGCATCATATGCATAACTTAGCCCCTCCTGCTTTCTTTGTTATCCTTATCTTTGTTCTTATCGTTATCTTCTTCGCCTTCTTCGGGTTCTACTTCTTCTTCAACAACTTCAACTTCAGCCCCGCAGTTCCAATCTTCTACCCAACCCTCGGGCCATTCCTCTTGGGGAAGGGTGGTTTTGATAACAAGGTTTTCGCATCCTTCAAAAACACCGGCTTCAATAGTGGTTATCGTTTTGGGCAAAAAGACCTCTGTGAGTCCCGTACAACCGGCAAATGCGCCTGCTTTGAGGGTGGTCAACCCTTCGGGCAGAACAACCTCGGTAAGACTTGTACAGCCCTCAAACGCGCCTGTATCGAGTATCAAAAGCCCTTCGTTGAGGGTTAAGGTTTCCAAGGAACTGCAATTACGGAAAGCACCTATGCCAAGATACATAACCGTTTCGGGAATTTCAATCTCTGTCAGTTTTGTGCAGCCGGCAAATGCTTCCGCACCAATGGAGTAAAGGCCATCCAAAAGATAGACTTTTGTAATTTCGGTTTGATTTGCAAAAACCTTATCACGAATACCAAGCACTTTTTTCTCGTTGTAGTAAGCACCCAAATAGATTTCGCCGCGCAAGTGAGGAAAGACCCCCACAATCTCGGTAAAGTTTTGATTTTCATCATCGTTGTAAATGATGCCTGCCGTGGTTTCGTATTCCCAAACGGCCTCAATGACGATGTCTCTTGTAATGCGGCGGTAGGAAGAACTCCATCCACGCAAGAAAGCACCTTCCTTTACAACGGAGGGGGGAATGGCATCCTGACCTTGCATCACGCGTTGCTCGAGCGAGCCGCCAAGCAGGGTGCCGCCATCCAATTCAAAACGGACGGTGTATGTCTTTTTACCGTCCAAAAAGATGAGCGTCAAAAGCACCGAAATGAGCAAAAAAAGAACACTAAAAACAATAATGATTTTTAGTTTGCCGGGATGTTTTGTTTTCATATATTTGAGTCCTTTCGCAGTATTTTTTTTCATTGTAGCACAAGCAGGTGAAGTTTTTGTGAACGTTTTGTTAAGAGCGAGAAAAACGTTGAAAGAAGAAGAAAAAATGGGTATAAAAATTTTTGGAATTTTGTTGACAAATAGGAACTCTTGTGATAAAATTGGGGGGTGCGCCAAAAAATGCTTTTTGACACGTGATTTTCATTTGGAGAGGGACAGTATGGGACTTTCGATTGTAATTGCCGCAGCAACCTGTTTGGCTATGTTGTTTGTGGTACTCTTTTTTCCTAAAATCAATATTGGTCGCTTCTCGCTCGGCTCCTATTGGGTGGTCACTATCGTTGGCGCCGTTCTTTTGCTCCTAATGGGTGCGGTAGACATAGGCGACGTTGGCGCGGCTCTTTTGGCAGACACCGCAATTAATCCGCTCAAAATTCTTGTTTTGTTCATTTCAATGACGGTGCTCTCCATCTTTTTGGATGAGCTCGGCTTTTTCCGCTATTTGGCAAGTGTCACCTTGCGTAAAGCGGGGCACAGTCAAGTACGACTGTTTCTTATTCTCTATATCACGGTCTCGGTACTCACAGTGTTTACATCCAACGATATTATTATTCTATCCTTCACGCCCTTTATTTGCTACTTTGCAAAGAACGCGCACATCAGCCCCATTCCGTATCTTGCTGCCGAATTTGTGGCGGCAAATACGTGGAGCATGGAGCTCATCATCGGTAACCCCACCAACATTTATTTGGTAACGGCTGCAGGCGGTGATTTTGTTTCTTATCTCGCTATTATGATGATCCCCACTCTCGTTTCGGGATTGGTCGCCTTCCTTTGCTTGTATCTGCTGTTCCGCAAAAAGCTTTCTCAACCGATTGACGCAGTGCCCGAAGATGTAAAAATCGAGGACCGTCTCTCCTTGATCGTAGGCCTTGCTCACCTTGGCGTATGTACTGTTCTGCTTGCCATCGGCTCGTATATCGGGCTTGATATGTGGATCGTGTCTTTGGTATCGGCGTTGAGTCTGCTGACCTTTACTGTTATTCTTTCTATCATCCGCAAGGAAGCACCCATACACACCACGGCTTGCCTCAAACGCGCACCGTGGGAGCTGATTCCGTTCATTCTTTCCATGTTTGTGGTGGTAGAAGCCCTGCACACCAACGGTGTGACCGATTTTATCTACGGTATGCTGAACACCTCGGCATCTGTTTGGAGCTATGGTGTTACCTCGTTCTTGTCGGCAAACCTTATTAACAACATTCCCATGAGCGTTTTGTATTCTGCCATTCTTTCAGGAGGCGCGACCGATGCGGCAGTTTATGCTACGGTCATTGGCTCGAATTTGGGAGCGTGTCTCACACCCATTGGTGCGCTCGCAGGCATTATGTGGAGCTCGATCCTCAAGGAGCACGACTTAAAATTCGGATATGCAGATTTTCTCAAAATCGGCACAACCGTTGCCGTTCCCTCGCTTGTGGCGGCACTCGGAACGCTGTCCTTGGTATTTTAACAAAACACAAAAGGCACCCGTGTGGGTGCCTTTTGTATGTTTTTGGAATGGATTAACCAATGTTGGGCAAGCTTGCTGCTGCGATAGATTGGCCAACGCGGCGGCTGCTCTCGTCGGGCAGGTGGATGGTAATCTTTTCTGCGAGTTCGGGGAACTCGACCTCGAGTACCTTTTGCGCGTTTTGGAACAGGATGTTTCCGCCCTCACCGGAGGATACGCGGCCCATCAAAAGAACGTGCTTAATATCATAGAACAGTGCGTAGTATGCAACGGCATAGCCGAAATAAACACCGATGGTTTCATAAATCTTTGCGGCTCTTTCGTCGCCCTCTGCCATCAGTTTTTGAACTGCCTTGAGCTTTTCTGCAGGGGATGCGTTCTCGTCAAGTTCGATGCCTGCTGCGGGAGCGAGTTTGATAACGGAATCCTGCGAGAAGTACTTAACGCCACAACCGTAGTCGCCCGACCACTCGTCAACCATAGCGGCCTTGTTGTAGTCTGCGGGAACGAATGCGAGCTCGTTGAGCCAACCGGTAATGTTGCCGTTGCCGTCAACGTAGCCGCCTGCCTCACTTGTACCCATTGCAACGCCAAGAACGTTGTTGTCGTTCAAATCCATAGCGCCTGCAAGAGCGGTAACGTCACCGTCGTTTGCAACCTCGATCGGAACGTTGCCAAGCTCTTTTGCAATGTCGGTGTAAATATTCTTAACAACCTTTTCAAATGCCTCGGGGTTTTCGTTCTTTACCTTGAGGAACAGGGAAGAGGTCATAATGCGGTTGCCGATAACAACGCCCGCGGTGGAAACGCCGATCGCGTCAACGCGAGGCATCTTGGATGCCGCGGTCTTCATTGCGTCCATAATGCCGGCGTAGTGATAAGAAGGGTCGTTTTGCAGTTTGGGGAACCAAACAACTTCTTCGGAGTAAGTAGCTTCACCCTCAACAACAGAGGAGACCTTGCGGTCGGATCCGCCTGCGTCAAAGCCGATGCGGCAACCGTCGAGGTGACGTCCCACGGGAGCGGCAGACTCTTTGGTAACGGGAGCTTGTTCGAAAGGAACGTGAATAACCTCAAAGGGAGCTTCGTAAACGCCGGACATAAAGTCACGGTCGAAATCGCGGTAGCCGCCCACGGAGTAGTCTGCCTTAATCTTGTCAGCAATCACCTTAGAGCCGGCAATGATGATCTTATAACCGCCGCGCGTCCAGAGCAGAGTCTTGACAAGACGCTCAACAAACTCGTGGTTTTCTTCGTCGTGACCGGTGCCATCCTTAAATACCTCAACGGTGTAGGTGGAGGTCAGACCGTCATTTCTTTCAAGACCGATGGTCAACTTTTGACCGCCCTCTTTGGCAACTGCTTCTTCAAATTCGCGATATACGACAGCCATCGGCATAAAGCCGGGGTCGAGCGGAGCATTCATTTTAAGCTTCATAAATGGTTCTTCCTTTCTTTATGGTTCTGAGAACGTTGATATCGTTATCTGCAATAATGATGTCGGCATCCTTACCACATTCAAGCGAGCCGATGCGGTCGGCAACGTGAATGGAGGTTGCGGGATTGAGAGATGCCATCTTGAATACTTCGTTTACGGGCAGGTTGGTGTTTGCAAGCACGTTTCTAACTGCGTGGTTCAGTTTGAGCACGCTACCTGCAATGGTGCCATCGGCAAGGCGGCACTCAATGCCCTTGAGGAATATAGGTTGTCCACCGAGGTCATACTCGCCGTCGGGCATACCGCCGGCACGGGTACAGTCGGTGATGAGAACCATCTTGTCGCCCTTTACCTTGGCGATGATGGAGTACAGACCGGGATTGATGTGGAAGGTATCTGCGATAACCTCAACAGAAACGTTTTCGGATGCGAGAGCCGCGCCAACAACACCGGGATTGCGGTGCGCGAGGGCAGACATGGCGTTAAAGAGGTGGGTTGCGTGATTTACACCATCGCGAGCCGCGCTCATAGCTTCCTCAAACTTGGCATCGGTGTGACCCATCGAAACCAGCACCTTGGATTTTGCCGCCAAGCACTTGATGCACTTGTGACCGGGGTCCATTTCGGGGGCGAGAGTTACGGATGTAATAATATCTGCATTTTCGAGAATGAAGTCAGCATCGGGAACAAGAATGTTCTCTTCTGCCTGAGCGCCTTTCTTGCTTGGGTTGATGAACGGGCCTTCGGCGTGAACACCGATAATCTCCGCGCCATCCCAAGTTTTGCTTTCCTCTTTAACCGAGCGAACAGCGTTGAGCGCGTCAATGATTTCATTCTTTGCCACAGTCATGGTAGTGGGCAAGAAAGAAGTAACGCCGTTTTGTGCCACACCGTAAGCCATCTTCTTGATGCCTTCGGGTTTTGCGTCGCAGGTGTCCTCACCGAGATATCCGTGAATGTGAATATCTACAAGGCCGGGGGCAACGTAGTTGCCGCATGCGTCAATGGTGTTAGCACCTGCGGGGACGGTATCGACCACACCCTCAATTTTGCCGGTTTCTTCCGAAAAAGCGAGCGCTTTTCCTTCGACCACAGCATCGGGGAGCACGATCTTGCCACCGATAATATATGTCAATGCCATAAATAGGAACCTCCTTGAAAAAATATTTCCGTATTATAAGTATAACAAAACTTTTTGAATAAAGCAAGACTTTTTGCGATATTTTTTTATTTTATAAAAAAAGGTGTCGATTTTACAAAAAAACCTCCAAGGACTCTTTCGGTTCTGTGTAAACTGTAGAAAATGCGCGTCTTTGCGAAAAAATGCTTGCATTTGTGATGGTTTTGTGATAAAATAGTGCCATATTCCAAAAAACGGGATATAGAAGGAGGAATAAAAATGAAAAACGGTTTTCTCAAAGCTGTCGGTTTTGATCCTGTAAAAAAGCAAACAAGTATCAGAACCGAACTAATCGCAGGTATTGTTACGTTCCTTGCAATGGCGTATATCCTGACGGTTAACCCGAACCAGATCTTTGGTGCAGGCAGTGTTTATTGGGCATCTGCTTTCATCGCAACAGCTCTGGGAGCAGTCATTGGTACGCTTTTGATGGCGTTCGTTGCAAAAATGCCTTTGGCACAGGCCTCCGGTATGGGTTTGAACTCCATGCTTGGCGGTATGATCGGTGGTTGGGGTGGCTATGGTACGTTCTCCCCCGGTCAGGCGTTTATGCTCGTTCTTATTTCCGGTTTGTTATTCTTGATGCTTTCTTTGATCAAAATCAACGGCAAAACCTTCCGTGAATTGGTGTTTGACGGCATGCCCACCGCGGTTAGAAGTTCTATTTCTGTTGGTATTGGTCTGTTCATTGCTTACATTGGCTTCCAAAACGCGGGAATCATTATTACCAACAACTATACGCAAGTTGGCTTGGTTGATTTCACCAACTGGGGTAGCCAGGTTGTCAACAATGGCGATCTTATTCCGTTGGGAGAGGATCTTGCCATATGGAAACCCATAGTTGCCGAGGCGGCTAAAACAGCAGTTGTTGCTCTTTCCGGCTTGTTCCTGATTGCAATCCTTGATAAACTTCGTGTAAAAGGTGCAATTATTCTTGGTATCGTAGGTGCAACTCTTGTTGGTATTCCCCTTGGCGTTACCGACCTGAGCACCCTTGCAGGTAAGGGTGATATTTCATGGAAGTTCTGGGAAAACTTCGCTAACTTCTTCGGCGGCGAAAATTCTGTGTTTGTTTCTTTTGTTGATTCTTTCAAAGAGGGTGTTATTCCCGAAGGCGGCACTATTTTCACTGTTATTATGGTTGTTATCACGCTGTGCATGATTGATATGTTCGATACTATGGGCACCGTTGTTGGTTGCTGCAGCGGTAACAGAATTCTTTCCGACGAGAACAACAAGCCCAACAACTACGGCAAAATCATGATCTGCGACTCCATCGCAACCTGCACGGGAGCTATGCTTGGTACCTCTACCGTTACCACCTTTGTTGAGTCCGGCGCGGGTGTTTCCGCAGGCGGTAGAACCGGTTTGACCGCGTTCACCACTGCAAGCTTGTTCTTTGTATCTATGTTCGCCCTCCCTGTGTTCGCCGCTATTCCCGGTGCAGCAGCTGCAGCAGCACTGATCTATGTGGGCGTTTTGATGATGAAGAACAACATCAAGAACATTGATATGAGCGATGCTATCGGTGCAACCTCTGCATTCCTGACCATCGTTGTAATGCTTCTGTCTTATTCCATCACCAAGGGAATCGGTATCGGTATGGTTACCTACACCGTTATGTCTGCAGTGGCATATCTGATTGGTGTGATCAAATACGCGATTGACAAGAAAGAAAAACCCGTATGGAACGTTTCTGTTGTTGCTCTTATCGTAACAGCTCTGTTCTGCGTTTATTTCTTTGTTCCCACTACTCTGTAATAAAATGTTTACAATGGGAGGCTGTCACGCGGTGATGGCCTCCGCATTTTTCTAAAATAGGAGCAGATATGAAATCAAAAAAGAAAATCAAAATAATCATTTGCATTATGGCTGTATTGGTTGGCATCGGACTTGGAATTGGTCTGTTCCTTTGGCGACAGTCTATCGAGTGGCCCGGTGAGGTTTATGAAATGGATATGCACACCGATTTTCCAAAACCCGAAAACCTGCCCGACGGTGACGGAGAACGTGTAAAGGTCATTCTCCTCTTAGGGCAGAGCAACGCCACCGGTATTGGACACACCTCTTGCTTGCAAGAAAATCTCAACGACCAGCAATATGCGCGCTACGAGGGAGGTTTTGACTCTGTATGGATTAACTACTGCGTAGATAATCACCGAAATTGCTCGGATGGTGAGTTTGTAAGTGTGGATTTGAACTGCGCCGTTGATGACGGCTATTTTGGCCCCGAAGTGGGAATGGCAGAAAAATTTGCCGAACAATGGCCGGGGGAGAGAATTGTAATTCTCAAATACACCTATTCAGGTACCTCTCTTTATTACAGATGGTTGTCACGCGGTGAGCGTGGCTCAATCTACCAAGCACTTGAAATTTTTGTAAACACCTATATGCAGGCACTGCTTGATCACAACTATGATGCACGCATCGGTGCCGTTTGTTGGATGCAAGGAGAATCCGACACCGCAGACAAGATTGCCAAGGATCGTTACTATAACGCACAAACGCGCCTGATCTCTTATCTGCGCGAGGATTTTACCAAGTATGCCGAAGATGGTGGCATCTGCTTTATCGATGCCGGTATTTCGGATAGTCCCCTTTGGACACCGGGATATGCGGACATCAACAAAACCAAAGAGGAGATTGCAAAAGACTCTGATTTGAACTATTATTTTTCCACCATTGATGCGGGCTTGACCTACAACAAAGAGCCACAAGGCGCCCCCGATCTTGCCCACTACGATTCGATGAGTGTTCTGCGCTTGGGACATCTGTTTGGCGAATACGTCATTCAAGCTTATCGAGATCACCACACAAAATAAAATACTTGACATTTTCTGTAAAGTATGATATACTAATGCTACATAAAATTGTTTTGTAAGCAAAGGTATATACTTGCAATATGGGCAAGTGTTTCTACAAACCACCGATAATGGTTGACTACCGGATCAAAATTCCCGTGGTCAACCATATTTTTTTCATAGGAGAAATACTCAAAATGAACATTTATCTCGAAATTTTCGGTTATATCGGCACGGCACTCGTCATCGTTTCTATGATGATGACGTCCGTTGTCAAACTGCGTATTTTCAATATGTGCGGCGGATTGATTAGTCTCATCTATTCCATTTGCGTGGGTGCTTGGCCCGTTGTGGTACTCAATGCCTGCCTTATCTGCATCAACTTTGTGCAAACGGTGAGACAACTCAAAAAGAGGGAGGTGGTCGCTTTCGTTCCGGTAGAAGCGAATGATCCCGCTGCAAAGCACCTTTTTGGCGTTTGGAAAAAAGACGCACAAAAACATTACCCCAACCTCGATTTTATGGCAATGCGCGACGAGAAGATACATATTCTGTATGTAGGAGAAGAAGCCGTCGGCTTTTCTGTCGCCGCGAGCAATGGCGAGTTGAAGGAAGATATTCTATATTTAACGCCGACACATCGCACCGCAGTTATGAGGGCACACGTATCCTCAACGCTTGCAAAACAGATTTGACACTTTGGAACAGATAGGAGATAGAAAATGAAATTATTGATAGATGGAATCGAAACCACAGCATCCCCGGGGCAATCGCTTTTGGATATTGCCACAGAACTTGGACTTTTGACAGGAACGCTTTCGGGTGACCCCTTGGCTGCCAAAATTGCGGGGCGTGTGTTCACCCTCAATTACATTCCTGTACGGCACAAAGACGCTGTTGAGCGCGATGTGATTCGTAAAGCGATGGCGGCATCCGAGGGCGTTGTCCGCTTGCTCCGATACAGTGACCCCATCGGTCGTGACGCCTATCGCAGAACCGCGCAATTCATCCTCTTTTTGGCCTTGCGCCGCCGTTGGCCGAGTGCGAGTGCCAAAATGAACTGCACGGTTGGCTCGGGTGTTTATATCAAGGTCAGTGGAGCGGATGATTTTTCTGCCGCTGAAATGAAAGCAGAGGTTGAAAAAATCGTTGCCGAAGATATTTCGCTTTATCGCCGCAGAGTCACCACCGCCGATGCCATCAACTACTACACAAGCATCGGGCAGGATGACAAGGCGCGTCTGCTCAAATACCGCAAAAAGAAGACGCTCGACGTGTATGAGAGCGGTCTGTTTGCCGACTATTTTTATGGAGAGATGGCACCTTCCACGGGCTTTTTGCGCTCTTGGGAGATCCTGCCCGCGCCCGAGGGATTTATCTTTGTTTTTCCTGATGCCAACAATCCCGACCAAGTGTCGCACTACCGCGAAATGCCCAACTTTTTTGCGGTTTACACCGAGGGCAAGCGTTGGGGGGAATTGATGGGCTGTGAAACGGTTGCAGACCTCAACGAGCTTGTCGAATCGGGACAAGTGCGTGAACTTATCCGCGTCAACGAGGCATTGCACGAAAAGCGTTTTTCGCAAATCGCCGATATGATATGCGAACGAGGTGCCAAGGCGGTTCTTTTGTCGGGGCCGAGCTCCTCGGGCAAAACCACCTCTGCAAATCGCCTTGCCACCCAGTTGCGCGTACACGGCAAAAAGCCCATTTTGATGAGTCTTGACGATTACTACCTCGACCGTGACCAAATTCCCACAGCGGAAGATGGCAGTGTTGACCTCGAGCACATCAACACCATCGACACCGAACTCTTTGCCGAGCATCTCGGAAAACTCCTCGCAGGCGAAGAGGTTGAAATTCCCACATTCAATTTCAAAAAAGGAAAGAGGGAATGGGTGGGGCACCGAATGCGTTTGTGCGACGATACCGTTATCATTGTAGAGGGATTGCACGCACTCAATCCAGTGCTGCTCCCCAAGGAATTGGATGCAAACAAGGTGTTCAAAATGTACGTTAGTCCGCTCTTGCCGCTCAATCTCGACGACCACAACCGCATTGCCAGCAGATATTTGCGTCTGTTGCGCCGCACCGTGCGCGATTACGAAACAAGAGGTGCATCAGTTCAGCAAACGCTCGCCATGTGGGATTCGGTTCGCCGCGGAGAGGAACGTTGGATTTTCCCGTTCCAAGAGAACGCCGATGTCATATTTAACAGCTCCACTCTTTATGAATTGGCAGTGCTCAAGCGCCACATTTTCCCACTGCTTGATGCCATCGGCCCCGAGGACGATTGCTATGACCAAGTGCGCGCCATCGTTAAAATTCTCAACTACATTTACGAAGCCGACGTCGACGATGAAATTCCGCCCACCAGCATCGTGCGCGAGTTTATCGGTGGCAACAGTTTTTACCGTAAATAAGATAGTCAAAACAGTCCCCCAATGCTTTGGCGTTGGGGGACTGTCTGTAAACGATAAATGCTCAGTATTTGCGACGTTTTTTATGGCTGTTTGAAAACTAACAACACTGTTTTTAGCCCTTGTGCGAAAGTTTTTGAAGGGGGGGCAGGGGGGAACTTTTTTCAAAAAGGTCCCCCCTGCACGTTCTCCAAAAAAATCACACCAAAGTAAGTCAAAAATTTCACAAAACCTATTGATAATTTTCCCAATATGTGGTATGATATATGTGTATGTAAAAAATTCTATTTTTTGAAAGGAATTCAAAACTATGACCTACAACAAAAAGTCGATTGAAGATATCGAAATCAAAGCCGGCCAAAAGGTTTTCGTTCGCTGCGATTTCAACGTTCCTATGAAGGACGGCGTTATTACTTCCGATAAGAGAATCGTTGGTGCTCTCCCCACCATCAAGTACCTCATGGAAAAGGGCGCTAAGGTTATCCTTTCTTCCCACATGGGCAAGCCCCACGCTATCTTTACTCCCAACTTTAAGTTGGATAAGAAGGAGCAAAAGAAGGTTGACGCTCTCCCCGAGAACGAGAGAGAAGCTGCAACCGCAGAGCTCAAAGAAAAAGCGCTCAAGAACGATCCCGTTAAGTTCACCCTCAAGCCCGTTGCTGACCGTCTCAACCAAGATCTCGACGGTAAGGTTGTATTCGCATCCGACATCATCGGTGAAGATGCACAAGCAAAGGTTGCCGCTATGGAAAACGGCACCTGCGTACTCATCGAGAACGTTCGTTTCGACGCTCGCGAGACCAAGAACAACCCCGAGTTTGCAAAAGCTCTGGCTGACCTTGCAGGCGAGGGCGGTCTGTTTGTAAACGACGCATTTGGTACTGCTCACCGTGCGCATGCTTCCACCGCAGGTGTTGCTGATTACCTCCCCGCAGTTTGCGGCTACCTCATTCAAAAAGAAATCGGTGTTATGGGCAAGGCACTCGCTGATCCCGCACGTCCCTTTGTTGCAATTCTTGGCGGTGCTAAGGTTTCCGATAAGATCGGCGTTATCAACAACCTCTTGGAAAAGTGCGATACCCTCATCGTTGGCGGCGGTATGGCTTATACCTTCTTCGCGGCTAAGGGCTACAGCGTTGGCACTTCTCTGTGCGAGACCGACAAGATCGACCTTGCAAAAGAGATGATGGCAAAGGCAGAAGCCAAGGGTGTCAACTTCCTGCTCCCCATCGACAACAAGCTGGGTAAGGAATACGACGAAAACACCGAAGCTATGTACGTTGACTCCGATAAGATTCCCGACGATTGGATGGGCCTTGATATTGGTCCCAAGACCTGCGAGCTTTTCTCCGCTGCTATCAAGGGCGCGGGCACCGTTGTTTGGAACGGTCCTATGGGTGTTTCCGAGTGGAAGAACTTCGCAACCGGTACCGAGACCGTTGCCGCAGCAGTTGCTGACTCCGGCGCAGTTTCCATCATCGGCGGCGGTGACTCCGCAGAGGCAGTTGAGCGTCTCGGCTTTGGCCCCAAGATGACCCACATCTCCACCGGTGGCGGCGCATCTCTCGAGTTCCTCGAGGGTCTTGAACTCCCCGGCATCGCTTGCTTGCTTGACAAGTAATTTATCCTAAAAATTCAAACGGAGAACGGCGAGCCGCCGTTCCCCTTATTTTGTAAAAAAGAGAGGAAATTGACATGAATCCTGCAAAAAGAAGAACCGTGATTGCCGGCAACTGGAAGATGAACTTTACCCCTGCCGAGGCAACTGCGTTTATCAATGAAATCAAGCCCATGGTTGCAGGCAAAAACAACTGCGACATCATCTTCTGCGCACCTTACGTTACTATCGCGGCTGCGCAAGAAGCTGCAAAGGGCTCTAACATTAAGATTGGTGCCGAGAACGTACATTTTGCCGAAAAAGGCGCTTACACCGGCGAAGTATCTGCAAAGATGCTCACCGCTTGCGGCGTTGAGTACGTTATCATCGGTCACTCCGAGAGACGTCAATACTTTGGCGAGACCGACGAAACCGTTAACCTGCGCACCAAGGCGGCTCTCGCTGCCGGCATGAAGGTTATCCTTTGCCTGGGCGAAGTTAAGGAGCAACGTCTTTCGGGCATCACCGACGAGGTGGTTGCTATGCAGACCAAGCTTGACCTGCAAGACGTAACCGCTAAAGGAATGAAGAACGTTATCATCGCTTACGAGCCCGTTTGGGCAATCGGTACAGGGCTGACGGCAACCCCCGAGCAAGCCGAGGAGACCTGCGGCACTATCCGCAAAGTCCTCGCTTCGATGTACGGCGCAGATGTTGCCGAGTCCGTAACCATTCAATACGGCGGCTCGATGAACGAAAAGAACGCAGCTGAACTGCTCGCTAAACCCAACGTGGACGGCGGCCTCATCGGCGGCGCTTCCCTCGTTGCAGAAAAGTTCACCGCTATCGTTGATGCGGCTCAATAATTTTTGATAAGATTGCGGGAAAACCTTTTTTGAAAAAAAGTGTTTTCCCGCACCCTTTCCAAAAAACACTGACAACGAAAAATAATGATTCTGTAAAGGAGTGCTTTCATGGTAAATTTTTATGGTTGCTATGACTTCAGCGAAGAATGGCTGTTAATTGAAATGTCCTTGAGTGTTGCCAGCTCCGAAATCGACTGGGGTGCTATTTTGGCTCCCAACAGCGAACTCGAAGAAGATTACTGGCAATGCCCTTATATGGAACAATATTTGAATGAAGACGGCACAGAAAAAATCTGTGAAACATACGATGAACCCGAAGAAGATGTCAATCCTTGCAGAGTTGCGTTCTTCATTTATAAAGACGGTTCTCCTAAACTTCAAACACCATACGGTAATTTTGATTTAACAAATGCCGAAAAATTACCGAGCCGCCTCAAAAAAATCATCGAATTTGAAGAAGATTGATTTTATAAATTAAAAGCAGGATAGTACGTAAACTATCCTGCTTTTTTTGAAAATTTATTGTGAAAGCAACTTTCTTAGCGGATGGGGTCTTGGTGCCCAGCCGCTTGCGAGAGCAAAAGCAAGTC
>JAZSFM010000010.1:0-2996 GCA_045532215.1 Eubacteriales bacterium
TTCGTGACTCCCCCCAAAAAAGAATTTCAAAATGAATCGTAGGGGCGATTCACAAGTCGCCCGAAAACAAACGCTTACCGCAAATAAAAGAAAGGCGACCGTCGGTCGCCTACTTTTGTATGGATCTTTTACTTTTCCACAATTTTTTTATACAAATTCTCCGCATAGAGCGAAAATCCTTGATCATTGGGGTGCAAAATTTGGTCATGGAAGAACGCAGGGAGATGGGGGATCAGATTCCAACCGTCCACAACGGTAAAATGATCATAATCCTTGGTGTATTCGCAAAATAGTTTGTAAACATCCGAAATGGGACGCGCCATAGCGGTCTCGCGCTCGGAGTCGCCGCGCCAAATGGGGGCGATCGCAATCACGTGTGCATCTGGGTAACGCTCATGTATGATTTTGAAGAACGCGCGGCAGTCTGCCTCAAATTTTTCCATCGTGCACATGCTCCAGTCATTGGTGCCGTAAGCGATGGTCACAAAGTCGGGGTTCTCGATATTGTCACGCTTTACAAGCTCGGGCGAGAAGGTAGAGCCGCCAATACCGCGGTTGTGCACGTCGGCATCAAGCAGATTGCCAAGACGGTTGATGTAAGAAAGGGAAGGATAGGTAGCATCGTAGCCGTGGGTAATGGAGTCACCGTAGGCGAGAAGTGTGTAGGGGCGCGCGTGCGGCTTGATGGAAGCGCCGTCATCAAGCTCAAAAGAGGTCATAATAACGCCCTTGGACCAAGGGAAGTAGATTTCCACAAGAGATTCGCCCGAAAGGAGCTTAACTTCCATTTCTGCCTCGTTTTCCTTGTCGCTGCCACCGTGTGCAATGATCGCACCGTTTTCACAAACATCAAAATATGCGTAAAGACGGCTCGAGCCATCGGTGAGCTTCACCGAAAATTTGAGGTTTTCACTGTCGGTATAAAACGCCAGCTTTACACCCGAGGTCGAATCAGTCTTGTTTGCGTTTTCCCGATTGTTGTATTGCAAATAGTAGGCTTTTTGCGCCTCGGTCATGCGAAAGAATTGCACACCGTCCGCAACCTTTTCCACGCGGTCAACGCCGCGCGCAATGCTTTTCAGTTGTTCAAAAGATAATTTCATAGCATCCTCCAATACGGGCAAAACGCCCGTCAGTAACAAGGGTATTATATCACACCCCGCGCGCCTTTGCAAGACCTTTTTGGCAATTTTTCGCACCCGTTGCCATATTCTGCCTTGAATACCACCCCCACCTCTCGGCAATACTTTTTTCAAACAACAAAAACAGGGATTGGTGGCAAGGATGTACTACAACAAAGTGGAAATTTGCGGGGTGAACACCTCGGACCTCAAGGTGCTCTCAGACGAGGAAAAAAGAGAGCTGCTCCTGCGGATGAAGGATGGGGACGAGGAGGCGCGCGCCGAGCTCATCAACGGCAATTTACGACTTGTTCTTTCCATCATTCAGCGTTTTACGGGTAGACGCGAAAATCTGGACGACCTCTTTCAGGTGGGCTGCATCGGGCTTGTCAAGGCGGTGGATAACTTTAACACTGACCTCGACGTCAAATTTTCAACCTACGCCGTTCCAATGATCATCGGGGAGATCCGCCGCTATCTGCGCGATAATAACGCAATTCGCATCAGTCGCTCGGTCAGAGACCTCGCCTACCGCGCTCTGCAAGCGCGCGAGGAGCTCATCGCCCTGCACGAAAGCGAACCCACAGTCGAGCAGATCGCCGCGCATTTGGGCGAGAAAAAAGAGGTTGTTGTGCATGCCCTCGATGCCATTGCCGAGCCGATCTCGCTCTACGAGCCGGTGTTCAACGATAACGGCGACGCGCTTTATTTGATGGATCAGCTTTCCGACTCCTCGTCAGGGGACGAGCGGTGGCTAGAAAACATTGTGCTCCGCGAGGCAATGATGCGACTGAACGAGCGCGAGCGCAAGATCATCAACCTGCGCTTTTACAAAAACAAAACGCAAATGGAGATCGCCGAGGAGATCGGCATCTCGCAAGCCCAGGTCTCCCGCCTTGAAAAAGGCGCGCTTCTAAAGATGAGGAAAGAGCTGTAAACGAAAGGGTGTTCCTTTTGGTACACCAACAAAAGGCAGTTTTATATGAAAAGACATAGCTGATTTCGGCTATGTCTTTTTTTGAATAGAAAAATACTACGATTAGTAGAATTTGGTCTATCTTGCGGTTATTGATTTATAAGCTGAAACACTGTATAATATGTTTAGACGCGTCGAAACAACTTGAATTTGGAGGTTAATACTATGGAACTTATGATTGGTGAAAAGCTGAAAAAACTGCGCCGAAGCAGGGATTTGACGCAAGAAGAGGTTGCAACGCATATAGGCATTTCCTATCAGTCGATCAGTAAATGGGAACGAGGTGACGGATATCCGGACATCACGATGCTCCCCACACTTGCAAATTATTTTGGTGTGTCTGTTGACGAGTTGATCGGCATGGATGAAATATCTTCTGCCCAAAGACTTGACGATATCAATCAAAAATGGCAAGAAAATAGAGCATTGGGAAACCACAAAGAAAATGTCGAACTCATGCGAAACGCGTTGAAAACCTACCCCAATAATGCGTTGTTGCTGATGCAATTGTCATGTTCACTCGAACGACTTGATGGTACCGAAAAGAAGAAAAAGGAGTATTTAAAAGAATCTATTATGCTTCACGAGCAGATTCTAAAATACTGTGACGATTCGGAAATCAGAGGTGCCGCGCTTTGTAATCTTTCCGATGCATATTACAGATACGGAGATTATGAAAAGGCGGTAGAATACGCTACCAAATTGCCGAATCTTTATAAAACAAGAGAACCCGCTCTGGTTCGTATTTTAAAGGACGATGCACAAAAGAAGGAAGTGGCAAAATCGGCAATAGAACCGTTGGTTTGGCTTTTGTCCTATCATTTGACTGCGCTTTCTGAAACCGAAAATGACACTCATTATAAAAACAAAATAATAAAAATGCTGGATGTGCTTTTTGA
>JAZSFM010000046.1:0-7704 GCA_045532215.1 Eubacteriales bacterium
ACCTGCTTGCAAAAAGTTTCCCCGACGCCCCTTTCAAGAACTCTCTAACAAAAGGTCAAAAAAGAAAAGTCCGTACTTTACGGACAGACAGTCGGCGCAAGTCAAAGACTTGCTTTTGCTACCGCGAGCTCCCAGGGACCACCGAGACCCTGGTCGCTAAGGAAGTTCATTGTCGCGGAAAGAAAAACAGAAACACGAAAGGAGCCGTTATGCAATACCGCATTATCAGGAGCGACCGCAAAACGGTTGCCTTACAAATCAAGGCGGAAGAGGTGACCGTCCGCGCACCGCACGCGATGCGTGACGACGAAATTGCCGCTTTCGTCGCCCGACACGAGGATTGGATCCGCAAAAAGCTTGCGATGTTTCCAAAACAACCGAGCGGAGCACCCTTGACCGAAGAGGATATTCATCTTCTTTCCAATCGCGCACGCACTGTCATTCCGCAACGTGTTCGCTATTACGCCTCGCTTCTCGGTGTGCAATACAACCGCGTCACCATCCGTCACCAAAAAACAAAATGGGGGAGTTGCAGCGGCAAGAAAAATCTCAATTTCAACTGTCTTCTTTTACTTACTCCCACCGAAGTGATGGATAGCGTCATTGTGCACGAGCTTTGCCACCTCAAGCATATGAACCATTCCAAAGAATTCTACAACGAAGTCCTGCGTGTATGCCCCAATTACAAAACCTACAACCGTTGGCTGAAGCAAAACGGCGCGGGCATCATTCGCCGCATGACACAAAAATAAAAGCAAAGGAGACTCCACTATGCTGCAAATAGGAACCAAAGCCCCCGATTTTACACTCTTTGATAAGGACGGAAATGCCGTCTCGCTGTCCGATTTTTTGGGCAAGCGTGTCGTTTTATACTTTTATCCCAAAGACAACACTCCCGGTTGCACCCGTCAGGCGTGCGCATTTGCAGGTGCATACAGGGAATTTGAAGCACGCGATGTAGTCGTCATCGGCATCAGCCGCGATAGTGTTGCATCACACCAAAAGTTCGCCGAAAAATATGAGCTGCCTTTCATTCTGCTCTCCGATCCTGACCGTGTAGCCATCGAGGCGTACGGCGTATGGCAAGAAAAGAAGAACTATGGAAAGGTATCTATGGGCGTGGTGCGTTCTACCTATCTCATTGATGCCGAGGGCAACATCGAAGCGGTTATGCCAAAAGTCAAACCCGACACCAATGCCGCAGAGATTTTGGAGATGCTATAAGGAGAAAGACAATGAAATTGAAACTACTTTTGAGTGCCCTGACGAAATTCCTCTGCGGTCTCATTCTTGTTGGCGCACTTTTGTTTCTGCCTGCGGGCTCGTTTGCCTTTATGGGCGGATGGATTTTTATCGCACTGTTGTTCATTCCAATGATCGTTTTGGGCATTGTGCTCTTTATCAAAGCCCCCGAGTTACTTGAAAAACGTCTTGGCGCCAAAGAAAAAGAAAACACCCAAAAGGGCGTTGTGGCTCTTTCGGGCTTGTTGTTCCTTGCAGGTTTTATTGTTGCGGGCTTGGACTATCGTTTTGGATGGTCGCACGTGCCCACGTGGCTTGTTATCGTTTCTTCGGTCACCTTGTTGGCGTCTTATGCGCTCTATGCCGAGGTGATGCGCGAGAACGCTTATCTTTCTCGCACCATCGAGGTGCAAGAGGGACAAAAGGTGGTGAGCACAGGGCTCTACGGCATTGTCCGTCACCCGATGTACGCGGTGACGATTTGGCTGTTTTTGTCCATTCCGCTCGTGCTTGGATCGTTCTGGTCGCTCCTATGTTTCTTGCCGTATCCCATTATTATGGCAGTACGAATTTTGAACGAAGAACGAGTCCTCACCGAGGGGCTCGACGGCTATGCCGACTACAAACAGAAAGTGAAATATCGTCTCATTCCTTTTATATGGTAATCAAAATCTCCGAATTGCGTTGGCAATTCCGCGGATTTTTTATATTCTTCTGACGGGATAGGGGAGTGGTTCTCCCTTTTTCCAAAGGTTGATAACCTCGTCTACCTCGGCAGGGGGTTCTGTGCTAAAGAGAAAATGCTGATTGGTAATGCCCACTTTTGCAAGTCCGTCTTGACGGTCTGCCATCGACGTGGGGAGACTGTTGTAAATAACGTTGCGGTGTTCCCATTCTCGCAGAACAGGGAAACGTACGCCGCGACGGTCGGTCAAAATCGCGCTGTTTTTGGCACACGTATCGCAATCTGCAATCTCTTTGATGACACATTTTTCAACCGTCATCAAAGGAATTCGCCCGTAAACAATGAGGGAAGTATCGCCCTTGATGTCGCGTGCTTGCGGCAAGGTCAATTCGGGGGAGAGGATGAGCGAGGAAATGCCCATTTCTTCCAGAACACAAACGCTTTCGCAGTTGGTGACGTTGAGGCGAAAATCGCCCACGGGAACAAGCCCTGCGCGTTTTACAAGTTCTATATGCCCGACGTTTCCAACAAGCGCATAGCGTACACCTTTTGCGGCAGCGGAGGAGAGCATCTGCTCCACAGCTTTTTGGTCACGTTCAAAAATTACGGGAGGGAGAATCACACCGTCGGTATCGGCAGTTTCTTTCCCAAGCGGCAGATAGATACGATTGAAAAATGCTTTTGCCGTGGGGGTGATTTGTTCGGGAGAATAGAAACGCGCAGAACGCATCTCACTCCTTGCTTTTTGCGATTTTTGCACCACGTATGGCAGTTTTTCTACCTTTTTGGGGGCTAAATTGCTTTCCCATTCAGCAATCGCGCGACGACGTAAGTCGTTGAGACGCGAAACGGGGAGCATCAGCCCATCATCCATTTCGACCGTGAAAGAGCCGATGAAGTAAGGCGTTCCGCCGAGTTTGGAAAGGTTACGTTCGAGATGCTCGGTGGTGAGGGGGGCGGTGAGAGCCGCTTGTGGAATGTCACCCGTGACGCAAATTTGGCGGTTTTTATCGCTTACGGTGAGTGCAATCGGTTCGTTTTTTTTCATACGTATCGCAAAATCGAGCGGTATTTTGCGTGTAATGCCACCAAAGGGCGTGAGTGTACGAGAGGCACTCTTATCGTCCTCGGAGCGAATTCCGAGCATTTTGCTATCGATTTTTTCACGGTAGTATCCGTCGGTAAATCCACCGCGAGAGAAGATAGAGGCAAGTTCACGAATTTCATCAGGAGTGGCGGCGCGTCGCGCGTCGAGCAGTCGACGCCAAATGCGCGCGGTGTCGCGCACGTATTCGGGGGCTTTCATTCTGCCCTCAATTTTGAGGGATGCCACGCCACTTTCTATCAATGCGGGTACGTGTGCCGCGAGGGAAAGGTCTTTGAGCGATAGCGGATAGGCGTTGCCGCTTTTTTTGCAAGCAAAGGGAAGTCGACAGGGCTGTGCACATTCGCCGCGGTTTCCGCTTCTTCCACCTACCAAGGAGGAGAACAAGCATTGCCCCGAATGGCTGACACAGAGCGCGCCGTGGATGAACATTTCAATCTCCAAAGGGGAGTTTTTCACCGTTTCAAATAGATCAGCGGCAGGTGTTTCGCGTGCGATGACAATGCGACTAAAGCCAATCTCTTTCAGCTTTTCGGCAGAAAGAGAATTGTGCGAGGATGCTTGCGTACTTGCGTGCAGTTCAAGTGTGGGGAAGGTGCGATGCAGAGCCGCCGCCAAGCCGAGGTCGGCAACAATTAAAGCGTCCACGCCCGCGTTTGCCGCTTCTTCGGCAGCCGCAAGTGCGGCAGAGATCTCGCGGTCGCCCACAAGTGTGTTGAGCGTGAGATATACCTTTACACCATAGCTATGCGCGCGCAAAACGGCGGAGCGCAATGCGTCTCCGCCGAAATTGTGGGCATTCATTCTTGCATTAAACGTGGTGCCACCGAGATAAACGGCATCGGCACCGCCTTCAATCGCCGCGTCAAGCGAAGCGGGTGAACCCGCAGGGCAGAGCAGCTCGGGCAAGGGTTGGATGCGCTTATCAGACATCGCTAAAGGTCAAAAAATCAAACATCGCGCCAACGCGATTTTTGGGAGTGCTCTTTGCAGAGGTGGTCTCCTCAACAACAACGGGAGCTTCCTCCACGGGAGCGGCTTCTTCTGCAACCACTTCTTCTGCAGTAGTCGTTTCCTCAAATACAGAAATTTGCGCCTCTTCTTCCTCTGCCTTTTTGCCAAACGCCTTGGGAACATACTTGGGCTTTTCTTCTTTTGCGGGAGCGTTGGCAGCTGCGGCATGGTCAAGGATAGAACGCATTACGCTGGCATCCTTGCGCAGATTGTCTACTTCCTCCTGCAGACCCTCAATGGTCTTTTTGAGCTTTTCGTTCTCTGCGGAGAAGCGGAAAGCGTCCTTTTCTACCTTTTTGAAGGCCTCTTGCATTGCCATTCTTTCGGAGCAATACGCAAGAGCGCAAAGGATAGCGGCCTCGTTTTTGGTGCAACGAGGACTCTTGAGGTTGATATCGCGCATGCGACGATCGAGCATGCCAACGATGTTGTCTACCTCATCGGGAGAAGCGTCACTGATGATGTTCAGCTCCATATCTGCAACTGTAATGCTGTACTTTTGTTTCATAGATGGTACCATGAATCCTTTCTTTCGTGTTTTGCAACACGACATAATTATCTAACTATATTATACAATAAAAAAATTCAAATGAAAAGGGGTTTTGAGAAAAAAGTTCGAATTTTTTTCATTTTCTTGACATTTTTTCATTTTTTGATCAAAAAGTGGTGCAAATACTTGCAAAAGTGGGGGGAATGTGATAAAATAAATCCAATAATAATCCCAAAAAGAAAAGAGAGAAAAAATGGAACCCAAAGATTACACCGTTATCAAAATTGAAGGAGAGTACGCCTACCTGCGTGATGATGCCAATCCTAACGCCGAGCCGCTTTTTATTGCTTTGGCACTTCTGCCAACCGGCACCGATGAGGGAACGCGCCTGCATTGTGAAATGTTTGAATATACCATTGTTTCCTAACAGACGAAAAAAGGATACCGTGCTTGCACGGTATCCTTTTTCGGTTATCTCAGACAATGTTTGAAAAGTAAGTAAGGTTAAATTACTTAATTTCAACGGTTGCGCCTGCCTCGGTGAGAGCTGCCTTAACTTGCTCTGCTTCGTCCTTGGAAACGCCTTCCTTAATGGTCTTGGGAGCGCCTTCTACGAGATCCTTAGCGTCCTTCAGGCCCAGACCGGTGAGCTCACGAACAACCTTGATAACGTCGAGCTTCTTAGCGCCGAAGCTTGCAAGGATAACGTCGAACTCGGTCTTTTCTTCAGCTGCGGGAGCTGCTGCGCCGCCTGCTACTGCTACGCCTACGGGAGCTGCTGCGGATACGCCGAACTCTTCCTCAACTGCCTTTACGAGGTCGTTGAGTTCGAGAATGGTAAGGGACTTAATTTCTTCAAGAATGTTAGTAATCTTTTCGGATGCCATTGTTATTTACCTCCAAAATTTGAATGTTTATTATTTTTGTGTGTGATTTCCGATCACGTCAAGCAGGGGATCGGAGTCCTGCATAGAGAAGAGATGCGAGAATTATGCTTCTGCGGGTGCCTCTTCGGTGGCCTCGCCGTCCTTGTCGCAAATTGCCTTGATAGCATAAGCGAACTTGTACAGAGGAGACTGGATAGAGCCGAGGAACTTTGCAATAAGAGTTTCCTTGTTGGGGATCTCTGCCAGAGCGTTTACGGTAGCTGCATCAACAACTGCGCCGTCAACGTAACCTGCGAGAATGTTAAAGGACTCGATCTTATCAGCATATTCCTTCAGGATCTTAGCTGCGATAACGGGATCGTTTTCGCTGATAGCGATAGCGGTCATACCGGTAAGGTATTGCTTCATATCGCCGTAGCCGACCATATCGCATGCTCTGCCGGTCATGGTGTTCTTCATAACAACGTACTTAACACCGGCCTCACGCAGAGCCTTACGCATTGCGGTGTCCTTATCTACCGTAATACCTTGGTAGTTAACAACAACGCCTGCCTCGGAATTTTTAATTTGTTCTGCCAGATCAGCAACGAGTTGTTGCTTCTGAACGAGAATGGAATTGCTGGGCATTCTGATTGACCTCCTGTTAGATTTTCGAAATAAAAAAATCTTCCTTCCGGCAAGCACACTTTGGCCGTGAAGAAAGATTGATCGCACAAAAAGGGATTCAATTCATCTCCTCGGCAGGAAAGCGTCAGCTTTTACCGGAACCTGCTGTCTTTGGATAACGCAGGTATTATACCACAAAGAGAATGGTTTGTCAAGCCCTTTTTTGAAAAAAGTTGAAATATTTTTTGAATTGATGAAAACTTGTAGGGGACGACCTCTCGTGTCCCGAAAATAAAGGATTATCCGCTCATAAAGGCGGGAGGAGCAAGCCCATCCCCTACGAAGATGAATTACCGTCCATAGGTGGGGGAGTGCCTTGGTGCTCCCGAAAGCAAGCGATTATCGTTTATTAAGGCGGGCGATTCGTGAATCGCCCCTACAAGGGATATTGAAATTTTTCGTAGGGGCGATTCATGAATCGCCCGAAAACGAACAAATTATCGCGCACAAAAAATCAATCTGTCATCCCGCTGCGGCTACGCCTTGCGCTTTTGCTTGTTCGCTTCGCTCAACCCGCAAAAGTTCGACTTCGCAAATTGCGTTGCAATTTTCTCCGCTCAGAATGACATGCAGAGCTTTTGTTTAGTTGTAATCGAGGGTGCAAATTATGTTACTCTACTTTTTTAGATAACTCCACTTAACACCGTCGGTGGATGTGAACAGATAACAGGGTTTGCCCACTCCCTCGGGAGTAGTTTCTCCACGATCTTCTACATACAAGTAATAGGTGCCATCAATGTATTGCAAGTCGTATGCTTCTATATCCAAAACTTGATAGGCAAAGAGGTCGGCAAAATTACTTAAATCAACAGGAATCCAAGAAAGACCGCCGTCCTTTGTGATGTAGGTGCGCTCGTGGAAGTTGAAATCATCGGCAAAAAGGTGCCCTGCAATGATTGCGATATCCTCTGTGACGAATTTTGCCAATATTAAGCTTTCCCGCATGCTGATGTAAGGAATATTGTCGCAGTTGACAGATACCCAAGTCTTTCCGCCATCGTGTGTTTTGTAAAGCTTGGCAACTTTTTCAGCGCCTCTCGAAAAGCCGGGAGCGTCAATTTCCTCGGTTACAAAAATATAGCCGGTTTCATCATCTATGAAGTCGCAAAAGATCTGGTTTTGGCATATTGCTTCATCCCAAGTGATGGTTTGCTCGGTGATATCATCGCTACCCTTGATAAAGGAGAAGATTTCGATAGATGTACCGTCGTTGTCGGGGTGATGGACGAAAAATCCTTTGTCACCTATAATGGTAGCAGCCATTGGCGCAAACTTAATTTCTGTAATGTATTTGTAAGTAAAGGGCAGTACCAGCGTTTGATCCCAGTCATCAATTTGCAAATATACTTTTGTGCCGGCTTCTTCTTCGTATTTGTAGAATGTGTAGGGATCGTTCGGGCTGGCGTTGAGATTGTTCTCACTATACGGCAGCAAAGTCCAATTTGTTAAATCTTTTGAGCAAAATTGTAGTTCTCCTTGATTGTTATCGGAGATTTTAACAGTTAGATAGTAGAAACCATCGATAAATGCCAAATCAACGACTTCTGAATATCCCCATTCTTTGTCAGGGGGATACGGTAATTGCGAAATGGGATTCCAAATCAATCCGCCGTCA
>JAZSFM010000159.1:0-4519 GCA_045532215.1 Eubacteriales bacterium
TCCAGCTCAGCTTTCTTCCGGTCGATCATCTCCAACAAAGACCCCGATGTCTTGTAACGCCCATCTGCAGGTTTTACAGCATTCGTCGGAATCTTCCAGCCGCGGCCTTGTTGGTAAGCCCCGGGAATCTTGCCCTCGGCACACAGAATGCGCACGCGGCGCGCCGAGATGCCCCATTTTTCTGCGGCCTTTGATACTTTGATATATTCCATGAGAGTTTCCTCCTTGGGTGACAATAATCTAAGTATTATTATACACCGATTTGGGAATGATGTCAACGGGTTTTGATCCGATATTGTTCCCAAATATCAAGAAAAGGAACAAATCAACCGTTATTTTTGCTATTTTACTTTTTGTATTGAATTATGCACTTCAAAATGGTATAATAGGAACGAGAGGCGGTGATGACATGTCGGACAAGGAAATGAAGAAAAGATGGGATAAAATCATAGCACTTGAATCAGAGAAGGAGAAAGAGCGAAAAGCCGGTCTTGGAAAAAATCAAAAGCTTAAAGCATATTTAATCTTGAGTTTGTTACAGAAAAAAACTGACAAGAATCACGTGCTGAATGCGACTGAGATTGCCGATGCTATCACTACATATGGCATTTCTGCTGAACGCCGCTCGGTGGGGCGCGATATCATGGCTATCAATGAGGCAGTGCTATTAGCGCACGAAGAAGCGTTAGATGTTGACGAGGCGCGCGAGTTGGTAGAGGATGGACAAGAAACCATCGTGTATGACGCGGTGCGCAAGGGATACTATTACGACAATCTTTTCTGCGACTTTGAGGATATACGCTTGGCCGCCGAGTGCATCTATGCCGCCAAATTTATTGATGAAGCGCGCGCAGAGAGGATGATTGAGGAAATTATCTGTATAAATATCAGCAAGTATCAGAAAGATGAAATCTTACATGATATTTTCGTTACTGACCGAGTGCATACATCCAACACTAAGCTTTATCGTATCATTGAAACCATTACCGAAGCCATGCGTCATCGTGTAGAAGACGACAAGGACGATTTGAAGACAAAGTATAAGCACCGCCCGGAGCAAATCAGTTTTCAGTACATGACGTACAAACTTGAAGATGTAACCAAGCAAGTCGAGAGCGGCGAAGGCAAAGAATATGTAGTCAGCCCGCATAGACTGATGGTATGTGACGGAAACTATTATTTGTTGGCCTATAATCCCAAATCCAAGCGTGAAAAGGTTCGTATGTACCGCGTTGACCGCATGAAGGATGTAAAGCGCATTCGAGGTTCAGAGCGCGAGGGCTTTGCGGAAATTGGCGAAGTAGATTTGGAAACTTACACAAAAACACATTTTGGTATGTTTGAAGGTGTAGGAGAGAACGTCACTATCCGATTTACTAATAATCTTCTTGACGCGGTTGTTGACCGTTTTGGAACAAAGGGCGTTATCTATCAGAGGCATGACGATAAGCACTTTACAGTTACGACCAAGGTGTACATAAGTCCACAGTTTTACGGATGGGTGTTTGGTTTTGGTAACGGAGCAAAAATTCTCAAACCGGCAAAGGTCAAACGCGAATACTCCGAGTTACTCAAAAAACTCATAGGTATGTATGAGTATCAAGAAAGATAAAAAATGACGGCAACCGTTTTTGCGGTTGCCGCCTTTTCATTAGTCACTGAATCTATCAATGGATTGGATTGCCTTGACCTTTTGGTGTTGAATGATATGGATATAAATGTTCTCGGTAATTTTTGTATTGGAGTGCCCGAGCAATTCGGAAACCACCTTTACTTCACAGCCATTACTGAAAAGCATGGTCGCAAACGTGTGGCGCAGTGTATGTACGCCGGCCTTGGGGAAGTGTAGTGCGTCCAGTATTTTATGAAACGTTGTATCAAGGCGCGAGGGGCGTATTCTGACTCCGTTTGCGGAAGTCGTGACGTATTCGTACTGGCCGGTGATTTTCTGTAATTCCGAAAGCGCGGTGTACGCTTTTTCGGTCATTGGAATGACACGTGTACCGCTCTTGGTTTTGGTGTTATTCTGCGTTTGCAACACGGAATGTGTGTGGCCGCGCGAATCCTTTTCACGCACTTCTATGGCAGTTTTGTTGACCGTTATGGTTCTCTCGGAGAAGTCCACGTCGTTCCACGTGAGCGCACACACTTCGCCGGCGCGCATGCCACTGTAGAGCAGAAGCACGTAAACCCATCCAAGCCGGTACACATATTTACCGCTCTCGTACTGGCGCGTAGCTTCGTTGACAATTTGCTTGCGTTCCTCTTCAGAGAAAAATGTGATGTCTGAATTGTCCTTACGTTTGTTTTCCGGAAGTGTGATGCCTTCGCAAGGATTGAACGACTTAGCGGTTTTGATTCTGTAGTATCGCAAACAACCGGATACTGCTTCGTAAGCTTTTTTGACTGTAGAGTAAGATAAACCGCTCTGCGACAGATTATTGACCATTCTTTGAATCTGTACGTGCGTCAATTTATCAATCGGGATGCCGCCGATATGGTCATACACTTGGTTTTCGAGGGTGCTTACTTTGCGTTGGTAACTCAAAGGCTTCACCTTGGGCTTCAGAATCACATTGACCCATTCATCAGCGAACTCTCGGAAGGTTTGGTTCTCGGTGGGGATTTGTGTGCTGTTCAGAAGCAACTGCCTTTTGAACTCGGCAAGCTTTTCTTTTACGTCTGCTTGCTTTGTTGCTTTCCAAGACTTGCGGTGTTTATTGCCGCCGCCGTCAACCCAAGTAATCTCCGCGCGCCATTTGCGTTCCTTTTCGAGATAGAATACTGTTCCATCTCCGTTCAGTTTCTTTTTTTTTGTTTTCATTCTCTCTCCGTTCTATATCATTTTGATGTGCATTTTTCACTGGGTAGTAACCCGGGTAGTAACGCGGGTAGTAACGAATGCATTCAAAATGATAAAAAAGTGATTAGAATGATGTTGGATTTAGTTAGTAAGTTATCCCAATTTGGTACAAAAGTGCTTCAAAAGATGTTAAAAACGGTCAGAAAATACAAAAAAGCAGTAAAAATCTTGCGATTTTCACTGCTCTTCGTTGGAGGTGCCACCCGGAATCGAACCGGGGATAGAGGTGTTGCAGACCTTTGCCTTACCGCTTGGCCATGGCACCGTATTTGGTTGACCCGCTTATTATAGCATATCACTTTTGGTTTGTCAACCCTTTTTTGAGGAATTTTTTGTTTTATTTTTACTGCGGTTGACAAGTACGAAGATGTGATATATAATGTGTTTGATTGCATTGACAGATTATGCGCAAAGGAGCTTTTGCGTGCATACAATCGTTCAAAAAGCACATTTCCTTCAAGCCCTTCCCTGCAATCTTTTTCAAATATTTTTTCTTTTTTTCAAAAAGGGGCGAATTTTTCGTCCAAAAAAACGTCTATATATATGAAGGCTTGATGCAAGCAAAAAACAAAATAATCAAGGAGATCATCATGAAAAAAGCACTGTCCCTATTACTGCTGACGCTATTACTCGTTATCCCGCTCGCAGGTTGCGACGTCGACACGCCCCATGACACGCAAACAACCGACAGCACCGAGCAAGCAACGCCCCCCGAAACCGAAAGCCAAACCGAGCCTGTAAAAGCGGAGGTTTCCAAGGGCACCACCAAAGGCGACGTTTATAAAAACGAGTTTTTGGGCTTTACCTTCACAAAGCCCGCCTCCTGGGTATATTCCACCGACGAGGAGATCGCTGCGGCAATGAATCTTGCCGTGGATCAGATCCTCGGAGAGAATTTCAAGCAGGCACTTGAAAACAACCCCGTCATATACGACATGATGGTCGTGGACTCCGTAACGGGCACCAATATCAACGTCGTATATGAAAACCTCGCAAAATCGTTTGCATCCAACATCACCGAGGAGCAATACGTCGAGGCAATGAAGCAACAGCTTTCGGGTGTATCCGGCATGACCGTTTCCTTCCCCGCCAAGCTTGAAAAGGTAACGCTTGGCAGGACCGAATTCACCAAGTGCGTTTGCTCCACAACGACCAACGGCATAACCATGACCCAAGTATTTTACCTTTGCAACGTTGACGGATACATGGCATCCATGACAGTCACCATCCCGAACGGATATACCGTAGCACAAATAGAAGCAATGTTCAAATAATCCGCCTAACGGGGATATGACGCGCAGGTCATATCCCCGTTTTGTATTATCCGAAGCTCTGCAAGGTCAAAGCAAAATACAATCTATGGATGTGCAGACTTGACACGGACGTGACATCTATGGTAAAATAAAGGCATGAAAGCCAACATTACGAAAGGCGGCAAAAATATGATCTACACAAAAATGACCAAGGCAGCGCTCAAGCTCTGCTTTGATGCCCACAAGGAGCAGCTGGACAAGAGCGGTATGCCCTACGTTTTTCATCCGTTTCATTTAGCGGAGCAAATGAAGGACGAGGACACCACCGTTGTGGCTTTGCTGCACGACTTGATCGAGGACACCGACTACACGCTTGACGATCTGCGGCAGATGGGCTTTGGCG
>JAZSFM010000136.1:0-31166 GCA_045532215.1 Eubacteriales bacterium
CGGTATTAAGAACCGTTGGCAAGAGCTTTGGTACATTACGTTGCCCAGCATGAAGCCGCAGCTGATGTTCAATGCAATTCTTACAATCACAGGTTCGTTCGGCTACGGCGGCGTTGTATCCGCGCTTTGCGGTTTCCCCTCTGTTGACTATGCAGCACACACCATCACCCACCATCTGGATGACTACGGCGGAGCGCGTTACGAAATCGGTTACGCGTCGGCAATCGCAACCATTTTGTTTGCAATTCAAATTTTTGCAAACAGAATCGTCTCCAAGGCACTTTCAAAGGTAGGTACGTAATATGGCAAAATTAAGAACAAGACGACACAAAGTTGTATTATCCCGTTCTGCGGGTGGCGACGCCGGTATTACCGTTGTATTGACGATCCTTGGCGTATTTATGTTCCTTCCTATGGTTTACGCAATTTCTCAAGCATTCAAACCCTTGGATGAGTTGTGGATGTATCCCCCGAGATTCTTCGTAAGACAACCTACCCTTAAAAACTTTACCGACCTGTTTACCTTAATGAACGATTCTTGGGTTCCTTTCACCCGTTACATCTTCAACACGGTATTCACAACGGTTATGGGTACGTTTGGACACTTGTTTATCGCATCGATGTGTGCATACGCATTGGCAAAAATCAAATTCCCCGGTCATAATTTCATCTTTAAGACGATTCGTTCGTCCCTGATGTTCTCCTCCACCGTAGGCGGCATTACCAGCTTTATGATTATGACCGCTCTGCATTTGGTAGATAGCTATTGGGCTATTATCATTCCCGCATGGGGTGCAACAATGGGTCTGTATTTGATGAAGCAGCATATGGATTCCACCGTTCCCGATACGGTACTCGAAAGTGCACGTTTGGATGGTGCGAGCGAAATTCGCACCTACTGGACCATTGCAATGCCTATGGTTAAGCCCGCGTGGCTGACCTTGATTATCCTGTCGTTCCAAGGACTTTGGAACCAGGGTTCGTCTGTTTACATTTATTCCGAACAACTGAAATCCATCAACTATGCAATCGGTCAAATTATGGCCGGCGGTATCAAGCGTGCAGGTGCATCTTCGGCATCCGGCGTATTGATGATGACGGTGCCTATCGCAGTATTCGTTATTTCGCAATCGAATATCATTGAAACGATGGGTTCCAGCGGTATGAAAGACTAAAGGAGGACAATATGAAAAAGTTTACATCTGTAATATTGCTGATATTGTCTCTCTCGATGATCATATCCGCAATGACAGTTGGTGTTGCAGCGTCTTCTGCATACCAAACCTACACATATTCCATTGGTGGCACGGCTCTGTATTCTCCCGATGCATACTCCGCAGAGGAAGCATTGATTTATACCAACCTCGGTCTGCCTATGGATTTTAAGAATCCGAGAGATATGATTACCGATAAGGACGGCAATGTCTACATTGCCGATACCGGTAATAACCAAATCGCGATTCTGGACCGTTATTTCAAATTCAAAACTTATATCACCACTTTCTACAACGGCAACACCGAAGATAAGTTGGCAGCTCCCGAAGGCGTATTCGTAACAGAGAATTCCATTTGGGTTTGCGACACCGGTAATAACCGCTTGGTTGAATTTGATAAAAAGTCTTTGGAGTTTAAGCAGATCGTTGCCGAGCCCGAAAGCCAACTGCTTGCGGACAACGCGGCATACAAGCCGATTGCTATGGCAATCGACCCCTACGGAAGAATCTACGTTGTATCTTCCTCCACCAACCAGGGTATCATCGTTATGAACTCCGAAGGTGCTTTTGTTGGTTTTATTGGTGCACAGGCAGTTACCATTTCTGCATGGGAAATTCTTTGGAGATCTTTCCAAACCGATGCACAAAGAAAACTGACCGCTACAAAAACTTCTGTTATTTACAATAACATCGCCATCAGCGATGACGGTTTCATTTACGTTACCACCTCGGGTATTGCGGAAAGCTCTGTTGCCAATGCAATCACTTCTAAAGATCGCACCGGTAAATACGCTCCCGTTAAAATGCTTAACCCCTCCGGTGACGAGATTATGAGACGTAACGGCTTCTGGCCTCCGGCAGGTGAGATCAACTTCAAGATGAGTGGCGGCGTTTCTACTCTCGTAGACGTTGCAACCGGTCCTGAAAAGACTTGGTCTATTGTAGATACCAAGCGTGAAAAGATCTACACCTACGACTTTAACGGCAACCTGCTGTTCGCTTTTGGCGACACGGGTACAATGCTGGGTAGTATTTCCAACGTATGTGCTATCGCATATCAGGGAACCAAGATGCTTGTTCTTGACTCAGGTTCCAAGAGCTTGATCGTTTACAAACGAACCGAATATGGTGACTTGCTGACTCAAGCGATTGCGGCAGAAAACTCTTTGGACTATGACTACGCAATTCAATGTTGGGAAAAGGTTTTGCAAAGAAACTCCAACTTTGACGCTGCATACGTTGGTATCGGTAATGCCCTTTATCGTAGTGCCGACTATGCGGAAGCTCTCGAATACTACGAAAAAGCATACGACACAACCAACTGGTCTGAATCTTACAAGATGGTTCGTAAGGAATGGATGTCGGTATGGCTCTTGCCCGTTGTTGCTATCATCATCGTTTTGATTGTTCTGCTCGTCAAGTTCCTTGGTTGGGCGGCAAAGGTCAATAAACGTGTTGCTACCGACGGCCGTGCACGTAAGAGCTTTGGCGAAGAAGTTTTGTATGGCTTCTACGTTATTTTCCACCCGTTCGATGGCTTCTACGACCTCAAACACGAAAAACGCGGTTCCATTCGTGCTTCTTTGGTATTCATCGCGCTTACCATTCTTTCCTTCTTCTATCAGGGTATAGGACAGGGATACGTTGTCAATCCCACCGGCAGGACCTCTACGTTGTGGTCGCAAGCCATCTCCATTTTGGTTCCTTTGTTCCTGTTTGTACTTGCAAACTGGTGTTTGACCACTCTGTTTGAAGGTGAAGGAAGCTTTAAGGATATCTTTATTGCATCCTCTTACTCGCTCTTGCCGCTTGTTTTGTTTATTGCCCCCGCTACGCTGGCTTCCAACTGGGTAAGCTTGAGTGAGGTACAGTTGATCGATCTTTTGATTGGTATCGCATTTGTTTGGACGATCATGCTCCTGTTCTTTGGAACAATGGTTACGCACGATTATCCGCTCTTCAAAAACTTGATTACCATTGCAGGAACAATCATCGCAATGGCATTTATCGTATTCCTGGTACTCTTATTTGGTATGCTTTTGTCCAAGTTGATTAGCTTGGTAAGCAATATCGTTGTAGAGATCCAGTACCGCGCATGATGATGGATAGGAGGTAGAAAAAATGAATATTACAAAACGCATACTTTCGACACTCTTGGCCATCGCCACGCTGTTGAGCACTTTTGCTACCGTATTTACGGTACAGGTTTTTGCCGCCGAGGAAACACCCTCTACGCCCGCAGAAACCACTTCTATTAAGGACTACGTAACAAAGGTCTACAACAACCCCAAAGAGAAGCTGCAAACCATGGAATTGATGCGCAGTGAAGGAAACTACCAATTATGGGTAGATCAAAAAAGCGGTGAAGTTGCTTGGGTAGAAACAGATGCTCTGGGGAACCCTACCGAAAACATTCTGTTCAGCAATCCCTACGATGTAGCGTCTTCCAAGGGTTCCAAAACCACAAAGCAAGAGTTGCTTTCCCAAATCATCGTTTCCTTTACCGATACAACGGGTACCACAAAGCAGCTTTACAGTTACACCGACGCAGCTTTGAACGACCAAATCACCGTTCGCCTTATCAAAGGCGGTGTGCGCGTTGAGTACATCATTGGCCGTGAGGATGGCAGAAAACTGATTCCCAAGTGGATCTTTGATGACAGTTTCCAAACCAACATTCTTTCCAACATCACCAAAGCTGTTGAAGAAGGAAACCTGCCCAAGGATGAGGACAAGTGGTTTATTAACGCTTGGGAAAAGTACAATCTTAACGATACCAAGAAGGTTACTTCCGGTATGAGATTGGAATTGATCAAGAGATACCCCGCATTGGGAGAAAACGCATACACAGATAGCAAGGGCAAAACCAAGTATCCTATTCTGTGGGTATGGCTTCCCAAAATGTCTAACGCTTCCGATACGCTCAAGCGCGAGGCATATATCAAAACGTATTGTCCCGACTACACCTTTGAGCAGTTGGATGCCGACCACGAGGCAACCGGCTACGTAGCAGAAGATGAAAAGTATCCCGTATTCAAAATGGCGTTAGAGTATTATCTGAGTGCCGAAAACGGATTGACGGTTCGTCTGCCCTGTAACGGCTTGCGTTACGACGCTGCTACTTACACTTTGCAAAATTTGACCGTGCTTCCTTACATGGGCGCGAGCAACTATAAAAATGCAGGTGTTACTTACGAAACAACAGACGAAAATGGTTTGCCTGTTTCCAACACAACACAAAGTTATACATTCTTCCCGGATGGCTCCGGTGCGTTGTTTGATCACGCAGAGCTTGGAAACTCCACCGAAAAATTGTTGGGTTACGTTTATGGCGAAGACTTTGCTTATCACCAACTCATCGGTTTGAAGTTCCATAAGGCGGTGCGTTATCCTGTTTACGGTGTTGTCAGCAATGAGCTCTTCTATGAGTATGATTACAAGGTATATGATCCCGAATTAGAGGAATACCTCTCTTATAGCGAGCGTATTTCCTGTGCAATCAAAACCGAAGAGCAAATCACAAAGGAGTTGGAGGAAAAGCAGGCGGTTCTGGATGGCGAAATTGAAACCACAGCATACAAGCGCGGCTATGCGGCATTTGTTGATGCAGCGGATTCCCTGACCAGATTGCAGCTCTATCACGGTGGTGCATTGCACAACTATAGTTCTATTTTCCCGTATTTCAATCCCAAAGCAAGTGACACGTATAATCTTTCCGGTTCTATTGCAAACAGTGCAGAAAGCATTGGTATCAAATCGGATAGAAAGTACACCGGCAGCTTTACGCTTCATTACGTTATGCTGACCGACGATGAACTTGCAGCAGAAAGAAAGAGCGACGATAGCAGTTATAAGTACTATTCCGCTTCTTGGCTGGGTATGGCTGAAGCATACCGTGATTACCTTACCGAAACAGGTAAATTGAGCGACGCTCTTACCGAAGATGATGTAAAAGAGGATCTTCCTCTCTACATAGAGGTGTTTGGCGCACTCGAAACACAAGAGACCATTGCTACAATTCCTGTGTGGGTAATGACTCCTCTGACCACGTTTGAGAACGTTTTGACGATGTACAATGAGTTGAGTGGCTCTGACAGAAATGTTAAGAATATCAACTTCAAATTGACAGGTTTTGCAAACGGCGGCATGTATTCTACCATGCCTTACAACCTCAAGTGGGAGGAGAATGTTGGCGGTTCCGACGGATTTAAGAAATTGGTTCTCGAAGCAAGAAAGATCAATGCAAAGACCGATGGTTCTCACCTCGGTTTGTATCCTGATTTTGATTTTGCCTATGTGCAAGCCGATGGCACCTTCGACGGTATGTCCTTGAAAAAGGATGCCGTTAAGACGCTGGATAACCGTTATACTTCTTATCGTTACTATGATGCATCTATTCAAAGTTTTGTCGGTTTCTACAAGCTGGCAATTTCGCCTTCTCGCTACAGCTACTTCTATGAGGAATTGATTTCCAATTATAAGAAGTACGGTCTGCAATCTATGTCGGTCGGTTCCTTGGGTAATGCCTTGAACTCCGACTTCGATGAAGAAGATCCTTATAACCGCGAGCAGAGCAAAGACTTGACGCAGCAAGCTCTTGCAGACATCAAGAGCAAAGGTTACAGTTTGATGACCGATGGCGGTAATGCCTACACTTGGGCATACGTTGATCACATTCTCAACGTTGAGCTTGACTCCAGCCGTTATCTGATCTCCAGCGCAACCGTTCCGTTTGTTGGTTCTGTATTGCACGGCTATGTTCAGTTTGCAGGCGCTCCCCTTAATGAAGAGGGTGACGTTAACTATGCAATTCTTCGCGCTATCGAAAACGGTGCAGGACTCTACTTTATTCTCTCCTATCAAAACACTACCGAGCTGAAAGAGGATGCATTCCTTAGCGAATACTACTCCATTCGTTATGATATTTGGCTTGAGGACGTTGCAAAGTATTACAACAAGCTTAACACTGTTTTGAAGGATGTTCAAACCAAGGTTATCATCGGCCATGAGTTCTTGGTTGGTGAGCGTGTTTTGGATTTGGATGAGTTGGAAGCGGACATCGAAAACCGTTTGGAAGGCGCCATCAAGGATCAAGATCAACTTCAAAACGATCTCTCCACCAGTGAAGCTGTTGCAGTTGCAGAGGCATGGAATATGCTCTACAATGCAAATACCATTATGCAAGAGATGCTTGCAGAGGTTGAGGCAATCAACCAAGAACTTGAGAAGAGATACAACGTCTCCACAGGCGTATTCTACGATCCCACGGTTAGCGATAAAGAACGTCCGAAAACGAATTTGACAGATTTTGCAGAGCTGCTTGATGAACCTAACTTGAATCCGAACAATCCTATTCCGGGTTCCGGTTCTGGCGTTATCAACAGATACATCTATACACAACGTACGTCCGAAGATATTTACTACACCAATGCAATTAGACTGGTTAAGACACAGTTTGATAAACTGAAAGATTCTGCAGTCTTCTTTGCACAAAGCACTACCGATTTGCAAGCCATTATGGAAAAGGCGGCAGCAATGGAGGCAGAATTGCTAGCAGCTTATGAGTTGATCGACACAACTCCCATTTATGCCGATAAGCCGGAGATTCGTGAAGCGCTGTTGAAGGATGCCACGGAATGGATGAGCGGTGTAAGTGTTGTTGCTCAAGAGATCGAAGCGAATGGTAATCTTTATTTGAGCACTCCCGGAAAAGATTTCTTGAACAGAGAAAGTGACTGCTACTTCCTGTCCAAGATTCAAGAAACGCTTGAGTTCTATTTCAATACGCGATTTGCCGAGGGTGGAGACTACTACGAGTATTACAAAGAAGGCGGTCAGTACTACACGGATTATAACGGTGAAAAGGTAAATGCTATCGACTATCCCGTTGACCTGGTCCAAATTCAAAGAGATTTGAAAAAGGAATGTCCTTTGGTTGCTTTCGATGAAGAAAACATTTGGGCACAAGTACAGGGTCCCGATGAGGAGACTAATGATGAAAAGGGTGATTCCGGAGCCGTTAACAACAATCACATTGTAGTTGTAACTTACGGTGACCGTGATGCAGATACCTTTGAAAAGACTCCTTATAAGAGCATTATTCTCAACTACAACAGCTACGCTGTTCGCGTTACCTACAACAATACGCTTTATACTGTCCCCAGCGGCGGTTATATCGTAATCGACTATAATTGAGAGGAGGGCAAAGCATTATGACAAATGATGTAAATGTAAGCGCTGCGAATGTAAATGCTCCAAAGCGCAAGAAAAGAAAAATTGCTTCTCTCGATCGCCGCAAGGCACGTGCGGGTTGGTTCTTCGTTTTGCCGTTCCTGCTTGGATTCGCACTCATTTACCTGCCCATTGTTTGGCAGTCCCTTGAAATCAGCTTTTCCAAAATTCAACTCGGTGGTGCCAATGGTAGCTACGATTTGGTTTGGGTTGGTTTCACCAACTACATTGAAGCAATTCAAGTTGACCCCGAGTTTACCCAAGTTCTTGTCACCGGTTTGGGAGAATTGGTGATTGACATTCCCGCTATTTTGATCTTCTCGCTTTTTATGGCGATTATGTTGAATCAAAAAATGGTTGGTAGAGCAGTATTCCGTTCTATTTTCTTCATTCCCGTTGTTCTTTCTACGGGTATTATGGAAAATATTGAAGCTCTGGACGTGCTGAGTGACTATATGGAAAGCGGCGAGGGTATTGACGACGGTTCCGGTCAGTCGCAAGATGCGTTGGTTTCTGCCGATGACTTGGCTATGCTTTTCTCCAACATGAAGGTTGGTGCCGAGTTGGTTGAAACCGTTACCAAGATTGTTAACAACATCTTTGAGGTTGTTAACCGTTCCGGTGTACAAATGTTGATTTTCTTGGCGGCTTTGCAGTCCATCTCCCCGGCTATTTATGAGTCGTGTAAGATCGACGGTGCTACCTCTTGGGAAACTTTCTGGAAGATCACCTTGCCGATGATCAGCCCGATGATTTTGGTAAACGGTGTTTATACCATCATCGACTCCTTTACCACCGAAAGCAACCCTGTTATGGTATATATCCAATCGATTAGCTCCGAATTCCGTGAAAGAAGTACAGCAATGGCGTGGATGTACTTTGCCATTGTTGGTTTGGCAGTTGCCTTGATTGCGGCAATTATGTCGGGCTTCGTATTCTATCAGCGTAAGAACGATTAAGAAAGGAGGAGACAGATATGAACGCTCAAAACATCGAACAAAAACCCGTGGTCAAGCGTGAAACGAAGAATAAGATTCGCGTTGATTTTGATCGCACACCGCTGAAGGAAAGATTAAAAGCGAAGTTCTTCTCCTTCTACTTTCTGCAAAAGGTTGGCATCGCTATTTTCCGTTTGGTGCTAATGGTAGGTATTTCTTACATTGTTATTTTCCCATTCATTAGTAAGATTACCAGTTCTATTATGGCTCCCGAGGATTTCATTGACGTAACTGTTCGTTTGATTCCCAAGAATATTTCCTTTGATATTTATGAGGCGATTGTCAAAGATTTGAAATACTTTGACGCATTGGGAAATACTTTCCTTCTTTCGTTCTCAACGGCAGTTCTGCAAATGTTGATTTGTAGCTTGATTGGATACGGATTTGCAAAATTCAAATTCCGCGGCCGCAATCTCATCTTCGTTTTGGTTATGGTCACTATGATCATTCCTCACCAAACGCTTCACTCGGCTATGTATTTCCAATTCCGTAACTTTGATATTCTCGGCATTACTCGTCTTTTGACCGGTGGCGGAATTCAAATTTTCGATTGGAACATTATGGATTTGGGAGGAAATGTTGCAGAGTTCTTTGCAAACTTGGATATTCGTCCCGAAAACTTCAAGGGTTTCCAAATTGGAGTTGACTCAATCGGTCAACCTGTTTACATTCAGGTAAAACAAACCGGTTTGAACCTTGCAACCTCCTACACCCCCTTGATTTTGTTCTCCATTACAGGTTTGGCATTTAAGAATGGTTTGTACATCTTTATGCTTCGTCAGTTCTTCCGTGGAATTCCGGATGAGCTTGAAGAATCCGCATATATGGATGGTTGCGGTACTTTCCGTACCTTTGTTCAAATTATTCTTCCTCTTTCCATTCCCATGATGGTAACCGTATTCCTGTTTGCATTCTGCTGGCAATGGACCGATGACTTCTATGTAGGTCTGGTTGACATCAAAACCGCAGATCAACTGTTGGTTGATTTGGTAGGCGCTGTTCCTTCTTCGCTTGATACGAACTATGCCGGACAAAAGCTTTACGAAACCGCTATTCGTAACACCTGTGGTTTGATGATTATCGCGCCCTTGGTTATTCTCTATGCTTTCTGCCAGAACTTCCTGGTACAAGGTATTGAGCACTCCGGTATTGCAAACTAATTTTGGGGTACCGCATTTCGCGCAGAACAAAAGCCACACCCAAAAGACAACTCGAGTTTTAGTTAAACTTGTAGCAATTCAATAAAAGGTTGAACCCCACCGAGTATTTCGGTGGGGTTCTTCCAATTTTATGTGGCTTTTGTTCTGCGCGAAATGCGGTATCCCTCTATCTATCGTACGAGTGCCGTCGGGATTAACCGACGGCACTTTTGTAATAAGCAACAATTTGTTTTTTTACCACGTATGTGAAAAAAGATAGAGAAATCTCAATAAAATACCGCGAATAGATTGACAAAAAGATAAAATTATGGTACAATGTGGGCAAGGATATTTATTCTCCTGCATCCTCGGTTGTGAGGAAATTCATTAAGCAAAAAAGGAAACTGCAATTATGAAAAAAGCACCCTGCAAAACCGATATCAAGGTTAGTCGCGGCGCGGCTGTCGCGGATGTTGTAACATCCGCAAAGGCGTTGAAGTTCAAGAACGCCATGGGCATTTCTTTCCGTTTGACCTTTGAAGGCATTCACGGTTGGAGATTGCAAAGCAGCAAAAATGGAAAATTCGACGATATGGGCGCGTGCCAAATGCTCGCTCAATTCATGAACGAAGAACTCAAGGGCAAGGCACAAAAGCTCACCGTCGTTGCAAATAAAAATAGCGTAACCCTTACCGAAAAGAAGGGAACCCGTGCGGTTCTGTCTCTTGGTAAGGAGTTCTCCCTGCAGTTCTGCACCGCAGAGGGCAAGGTTATCACTGAACTGACCGACATCGCTTATGTAGGCAAGAGAACCGTTGTTAAGGGCACTCTTAACGAGGGAGAAGCCATCTACGGTGGCGGAGAGCGTCTTGACGCGCTCAACAAACGAGGTAGCGCATTTGAACTGCGCACCTGCGACGGTTGGAACAACTCCAGCACCACCTATGTGGTCATTCCTACCTTCCTGACCACACGCGGCGGCGGTATGTTCTTCAACCGCAATGAGGCAGCCAACGTTGACTTTGGTAAGGCAGTGGAGAACGAATGGTTCTATTCTGTTCGCGAGAGCGAGATCGACTGCTACTTCTATCCTACGGGCAGCATGGCAGACGTTCTGCGCGGCTACACCGAGCTGGCAGGTCACGCATACATGCCCACTCCTTGGATGCAGGGTATGCACCTTTGCCGCTACACTCCCGACTTCTGTTGGTTCGAAAAAGACTACAAATATGAGTCTCTCGAAGCAGTTGAAAATTGGCAAGATCTTTATGTAGCATCGGGCAAGGAATACGTTTCCGTCACTACGCTTGATGAAGCAGCACGTGCAGCAGAGAAGATCTACTTTGCAAAGAAGGAAGACGGTTCCTTTGTTCGCAAGTACGTTAGAAACGATGCAGGCGAGCTTATGAACAGTGGTCCCAAGGGCAACCCCGGTGGTAGCAGCTGCAAGACCATTATGACCAACTACATCAACGCAGATATGAAGCCCGAAGCCGCAAGTATGGAAGCGCGCGAGTGGGCACAGTGCTTTAACGATACCGACGCAAGCCGCGCTAACAAAGAGGATCTGCGCAAGTCTATTGAGTGGCTGCACGATCACGGTATGCGCGCTATGGTCTACATTCGCGTAGGCGGCATTTACAACACCAACATCGGCTACAAGGACGAATATCGCGTACACGCTGACGTAGAAGTTACCAACGAGGACGGCACCGTTACCATTCGCGAGAACACCACAGGTATCCCGTGGATCCTTGGCACCGGTGACAACCCCGATGTTGTTCGCGGCTCTGCTGATATTAAGACCTGCGACTATCTCGATATCACCAATGAAGAAGCTACCGACTGGTACTTTGGTAAGATTTGGGGCGAGATGATCGAAATGGGTATGGACGGCGTTAAGATCGACTTCTGCGAAGTTATGCCCGAGGGCGAAAAGCAGATCGGTATCACCAAGACCCACTATAAGTGGAAGAGACCCGAGTTCTTCACCCCCGGCACCGAGCACCACGCATATCCCGTATATTTCATTTCCGCATTCTACAAAAAGATGATCGAACTCAAGGCACAAAAGGGCCTTAAGGACGGCTTTATGGTCTTTGTACGCGGCGGCGGCATCGGCTCCCAACGTAACCCCTACATGTGGTCGGGAGACCAATCCCGCGACTACGTAAAGCTTGACGACCAGCTCTTTGCAACCGTCAACTGCGGTCTGTCCGGTCTGCCGTATATGTCCTTTGATATGTCCGGCTATGCTTACTACCGCACCGATTACCACAAGATCGGCAAAGAGAAGGAGTCCGCTGTTTTCGTACGTGGATTGGAATTCACCACTTTCCTCACACAAATGCAAACGCACGGTGACGTTCGTCACGCTTACGAGATGACCGAGGATGCACAGCAGATCTACCGCAACTACACGCGTCTGCACACCGAGCTCATCCCCTATATGCAAAAGTATTCCAAGATCGCGTGCGACACAGGTATGCCCCCTGTACGCCACCTCGTTCTCAACTATATGAACGATGCAAACGTTTATAACGTCGAGGACGAATTCCTGCTTGGCGAGGGCTTGCTTGTAGCGCCCATTCTCACCGAGGAGACCTTTGAGCGCGACGTTTACCTGCCTGCAGGCGAGTGGATCGATCTGCTCACAGGTGAGACTCTCGAGGGCGGCAAGACCGTTCATGCCAAGGCGAACATCGGTCAGATCCCCGTATACCTCAACAATTCTTCCAAGGATGCTGCAGAACTGAAGCCCATCTTCGATGGCATCAACTGGTACAACATCAAGCATTGGTAAGCATAATCTAAAATTTATAAAAACACACCCCTCGCGCAAAAATCCGCGCGAGGGGCTTTTATATTAGTTATCTAAAAGTCAGATGTTGTTATCTAAAAATTTGTTTTTGCGTCATCTGCATTGACAAAAAGACGAAAATATATTACAATGGTTACATAGAAAGCACTGTGATGATTTGGAGGGCGTAAGATGAATCCGCAAACCTTTGGGCTCAAGTATAACACCGGGAAGATCGCTCCGGTACAATGTGTAAAAAATGACACCTTAAAGGATTTGAATATAAAAGACACCTGCTTTGCTTTGATGATTATATATGAAGGCGTGGCGCATTTTGAGGTGCACGGAAAAACGTTTGAGGCAATGGCGCCTTGCTTTGTCTGCTTTGATGAATCGGAGTCTCCCAAATTGCTCAAAAAACGCGGACTCAAATGCGATTCTGTTTATTTCAGCCCAACCTTTTTGAATGTGAATATGAGCTTTTCAAGAGTCCATAGCAGAAACTACGAGCAGGTTGCCGAGGCGCACGATCTTTTTCTCCTAAAGCCGTTTACCGATACAAAGCGGTATGTGGTTCCAATTTTTGATGAGTGTTTGGGGAATATGCAGCGGTTATTTTCATTGTTAGAAAATGAATTACAGGAACAACCTGACTGGTATTGGTCCTGCAGAAGCAGATCTTATTTTATGGAAATCATACTGCTTTTGGAGAGAACCTACGGGCTGATTGGGCAAAGCAATTCTGTGGAGCGCGCAAGCAAAATACTAAATCCGCATCTTAAAAACGCCGTTATCTATATAGAAAATCATTACCGTCATGCTCTCACACTTGATGATCTTGTAAAAGCGGCTTCATTGAATCGCTCTTCCTTGACGCAGTTATTCAAGGATGAATTGGATATGACGCCCATCGAATACGTTTGGTATCATCGTATGAACGTGGCAAAAAAGCTTCTCGAGTATACAAATTTGCCCGTTAAGGATATTGTAAACAGATGCGGCTTTAAAACCGTACAGCATTTCAGTCGAAGATTTGAAGAAAGCTTTGGCTGCAATCCCACCGCGTTCAGAACGGCGGTGGTATCAAACAGAATCAAGAATCTTGGGTTGTGAATGAATTTGAAAGGGGAGTCTGCAAATGCAAATGAGAAAAATCATCATTTCGGAAAAATTAAAGGCATACCGTTATCAAAAACGCATCACGCAAAAAGAATTGGCAGATCTATTTGGAATCACCTCGCAGTCTGTTTCCAAATGGGAGCGTGAGGAATGTTGCCCCGATATAGCACTTCTCCCCGTCCTTGCCGATACCATCGGTTGCACGGTGGATGAGTTCTTTGCCTAATTTGGAAGGGAGATCATATGAAACATATTGCTTATAATTGTATTGACGTTTCCGAGTTCAGCGAAGGTCTGGCAGCAATTCGGAACAGTGACGGCGTTGGATTTGTCAATACGAATGGAGAACTCGTCATACCAACCGTTTTTGAAGACGTAGAACCTCATTGGAACACGATGCTCAATACACATTATATGTTCAAAGAAGGGCTTTCTGCGTTTGTCAAGGGTGGCAAATGCGGTTATATGGATAAACAAGGCAATACCGTCATTTCTCCGGAATATGATGCCGCGTCACCGTTTGATCAAGGTATCGCGGCAGTAGCAAAGGACGGAAAGTGGGGCACTATCGATAAGAGCGGAAAAACGATCATACCAATGCAGTATGATTTTGTTCAAATTCCGAGCGAAGGAGTATGTGGGGTTTGTCAAAAGAAGCTCCATGGCTATATTGATCAATCGGGAAGCACCGTCATTCCTTTGAGCGATCGGTACCTTTTTATGCAGCCGTTTCAGTGCGGAGTTGCGGTTGTCGAGGTGGGCAATTTGGATGTTCCCCCTTTGGAGAAAAAAGCAAACGAATCGGATCGCGCCTATTTTGAGAGGTATCGTAAAGAGGTCATAAAAGTCACTCAAAACAATCGCTATGGTGCGATTAACAAAAAGGGAGAATTGACAGTAGAGCTCAAATATAAGTGTTTATCTTCTTTTAGGGAAGGGCTTGCGGTCGCAACGACTATCGATGGCAAACAGATGTATATCAACACATCGGGCGAAACTGTTTTGGAAGTGCCGCAGTACGATCATTTGTTCGGCAACTTTAGCGAAGGATTGGCTTGTGTAAAATCGGGTAAATACGGATGTATTGATAGAAGCGGAAATTTGGTTATCCCGACAGAATATGATAATATGATAGAATTCAATGATCAATATGCGCCTGTATCCAAAAACGCCAAATGGGGGCTCATCGATAAAAGCGGTGCAATTCGATTGCCAATCGAATACGATTCTGTAAGCCAAGTAAAGGATGGTTGTGTCGTTGTCAAAAAAGGGGATACGTGGTCGATTATCAGCGTAAAATGATTGGTGATTGATGCATCCTCGAATGCTATAAAAAAGGGAATGAGGAATTTTCAATGCGAAAATTGTATTTCAAAAAGCTCATATCAATATTAGGGCATTTTGCGCTGTGTCTCATCATTTATTTCATTGGCTTTAGTGTTCTATCATTGGTCGCAAATTTTTTCAAAAACTGGTTTGTTCGCCTTTGCATCGGGTTTGGAATCCCTCTCGTACTTGTTTTGATTCGAGTTTTCAATCGCAGGACAGACAACCAAGAAATGCGCCGCGCTTATTTGGCAGATGCCAACCGTGAGCGTTTGATCTTTGGGGAAGAATGGCACCGTATATGCAAATTCTCCCATTTTCGGGCGGAAGTTCTCGCCTTTGCGTCTATCGCTTTTGTGATTGCCGTTGTCATCTTTTTTATGGTGATAGCTCCTTGGTGGGTTTACGTATTGATGGTACTGATAAATTTTGTGGTACCGTGCATCCTTTTCTTTGCAGCCGATTTTGCTCTTTGGTTAAAGGTTCACAACACTTGGCGAAAGGATGCTTAAAAAATTGCAATGCATAAAAGATCACCCCTCGCGCAGATTTTCGCGCGAGGGGATTTTGTTCCCTTTGTAGGGCGACCGTTGGTCGTTCGCTTCTAACAAATTTAAGAAAACAAAATCACTGTCTGTCATCCTGAGCGGAGTCGAACTTTTACCGAGCGAGGAGCGAGGTAAAAGCAAGGCGCCAAAGCGCCGCAGGGATCTCCTAACGAGTCCCCGTGGCTTTCTGTATTGATGTAACATCCCATTGGCGAGCCACCGAGATTTGTTACGAGATCCCATCGTCGCTAAGGCTCCTCGGTTCTGCTTGTTCGCTTGCGCTCAACCCGCAGAACTTCGACTACGCAAAACGCAAGCGTTTTTCTCCGCTCAGGATGACATATCAAATGACGTGACGCCTAATTTTTGAAACAATTTTCCCCAACCTCTTGACAATCTGAAATAAATGTGATATCATAATGATACCACATATTTAGGAGGTACTATTATGCAAGAAAAAGTTTTAAAACATGTAAAAAGCGGAATGGCTGTTTTGGTTATTGACATTTTGGTGCTGCTTGTTTCTCTCGCTGTTGCCGTTGTTGGCGGTATTATGGGAGAAGAGGGAAGTACCATCGGTTGGGTGCTGTTTGGCATCGGTATGACCGTGTTCTGCATCGGTTGGATTCCGTTGTGCGGTTTGCGCGTGCTCAAACCCCAAGAGGCACTTGTTCTCACTCTGTTCGGCAAATACATCGGCACGCTCAAGGGAGAGGGCTTCTATGCGGTTCACCCCTTCTGCGGCTCTGTTAACCCCGCGGCTAACACCAAGCTCAATCAAAGCGGTGACGTTTCCACCAAGAGTATGGGCGTTGCTGTCAAAGAAAACGGCGAGATTGCTGTCAATGTTGCAACTGAAAACAAGAAAATCTCCCTCAAAATTATGACGCTGAACAACAACCGCCAAAAGATCAACGACTGCCTGGGCAACCCCGTTGAGATCGGAATTGCCGTTACGTGGCGCATTGTTGACACCGCAAAGGCGGTTTTCAACGTTGATAACTACAAGGAATTCCTCTCCCTGCAATGCGACAGTGCTTTGCGTAACGTTGTTCGCATTTACCCCTATGACGTTGCCCCCGGCGTTGATACCACCGGCGACGGCATTGCCGACGAAGGTAGCTTGCGTGGTTCCAGCGACGTAGTAGCAGACCGTATCCGCGGCGAAATTCAAGCACGTGTTGAAGAAGCAGGCATTGAGATCGTCGAAGCGCGCATCACATATCTCGCATACGCGCCTGAGATCGCTGCTGTTATGCTGCAACGCCAACAGGCATCTGCTATCATCGACGCCCGCAAAATGATAGTTGATGGTGCCGTTGGAATGGTAGAAATGGCACTCGATCGCCTCTCTCAAAACAACACCGTTGTACTCGATGACGAGAGAAAAGCCGCTATGGTTTCCAATCTTCTCGTTGTTCTTTGCGGCAACCGCGATGCACAACCTGTAGTCAATTCGGGCAGCTTGTATTGATAAAAGGTGACACCGCATGAATGATTCGCAAAAAAAACAGGTACCGCTGCGCCTTTCTCCAAAGCTCTATGCCGCTATTGCGGCGTGGGCAGAGGATGATTTTCGGTCGGTCAACGGACAGATCGAATATCTGCTTTCCGAGTGTGCCCGCCAGCGCAAAAAGAACGGCAAGTACGTTGGTGAAGAAATCGACGTGCCGCCGGAATTGGATGTTGAATAAACAAAAGCCGAGAGTCCAACAAGGACTCTCGGCTTTTGTTATTCTTTTTCTTTTTCTTCTCCTACTGCAATCTTCCTCAGTGCCTTCTTAAATTGGAAGATAAAGAGTATGGTGGTAAAGGTGACTGCCGTTACGTCGGCTATGGGTTCTGCCATATACACGCCAATGGTGGGGTCACTCACAAGATGGGGGACAATGTAAATGAGTGGGAGGAGCAGAACGAATTTTCGCACCACGGCAACGATAATCGACGAAGGGGCATTGCCAAGAGAGACGAAGGTCATTTGGCAAGCAATCTGAATTCCAAACAAAATCATACCGCTGTAATAAATACGGAGTGCCTTTGCGGCAAAGTTGATGAGTGTTGGATCGGGCGTAAAAATGGATACGAATACGCGAGGAAAAAGCATCACCGCCAGCCAAAGGGTGACCGAGTAAATTACGCACGCAACAAGGAGCGTTTTGTAGGTTTTCTTTACCCGTTCTGCGTTTTTTGCACCGTAGTTGTAGCTTAAAATAGGTTGCGCGCCTTGCGCAATGCCCTGGGGCGGGAGCATTGCAAACTGCATCACACTTGTCAAAATTGCCATAGCACCTACGGCAACGTCGCCCCCGTAATTCAGGAGAGAGGAATTGAAACAGATCGAAATGACACTCTCGCTCGCTTGCATAATAAAGGTTGCCGAACCGAGAGCAATACAGGGGAGAACGATTTTGGGGACAGGAATTAGATTTTTTGCGCGCAGACGCAAAATGCTTCTTTTGCTACACAAGAAGAAAATCACCCAAGCCGTTGAAAGCGCCTGCGAAAGGATGGTAGCGAGTGCCGCACCGCGCACGCCCATGTTCAGTCCATAAATAAAGAGGGGGTCAAGGGCGATGTTTGCAACCGCACCAACAAGCACCGAAATCATCGAAATTTTGGTAAATCCCTGTGCCGAAATAAAAGCATTCATTCCAAGCGTCAGTTGCACAAAAATGGTACCGATTGCGTAAATTTGCATATAAGCTGTTGCATATTCCACTGTATTTCCACTCGCGCCAAACGCCAACAAGAGGTCACGGTTCCAAATCAGGAGCACCACGGTTAGCACAATAGAAACGATGATTTGCAAGCCAAAGCAGGCGCCAAGCGTGCGTTCGGCGCTCTCTATATCCTTTTTGCCCATAAAGATAGAAGCTCGCGGCGCGCCTCCCGAACCGACGAGTGCGGCAAATGCCGAAACGATTAAGATAATGGGCATACAAACGCCCACACCCGTCAGGGCAAGGTCGCCTACCTCGGGCATATGACCGATATAGATGCGGTCAACGATGTTATACAGCATATTGATTAGCTGAGCCACCACCGTAGGGATGGCGAGCTTAAATAAAAGCTTACCAATGGGGGCAGTGCCAAGCATTTCTTTGTTATCTGTCATTGTCAAAGAATTCTCCTTTGTGTTTTCTGAATAAATTATACCACACATTTTTCAATATTTCAATCACTGTATCAAAAAAAGGCACAGAGTGCGTGACTCTGTGCCAAATTTTATTCAACTCCGAACAATACTTTGCGGAACAGTTTTGCGGTTTTTTCTTCTCCAAGTGCCTTTTTGAACACGTCGGTAGAGGGGCCGCCTTCGCGCAGAAGATTCTCGACATATTCCTTTGAAAGCGCTTTCTTTTTTGCAATGTCAACTACCTTTTTGGCAGGAGCATGCAAATAAGCGCTAAAGTGCTCGGCCGCAAGCGCATCCAAATCGTCCATTTGTGCCTTTTTGCCTTTTTTGGAGATGCTTTCGGGGAGCTTGATGCCATCGTACCAATGCACGCCGGGATCTCGTTCCTCAAGGTGTCTGAATTTTGCCTTGATGTGGCTCATGAGCGAGAGATCTAGCGGTTGTGTCAGAGTGTCGTAAAGCTCCACAATGAGCGTATCGTTGCCCATCGCCTGAATACGGTCGTAGGAGTAGAGAGGAAGGTCTTTTTCGGCGGGAACGATCATCAAGGTATCCATTTTCATCAAACCGAAAAAGCCCTTTGCACTCATAATGGAAACATGTCCAAGACCTTCGACATGATAAGCACGAATGGTGAACTTCATTCCGTTCACCTTCAGCTTGGAAAATTCGCCAACGCTGATCGGCGTTAGGGAATAGCTGTCAGCAATATAACGTTGAAGAGTAGTGCTTGTCATATCGTCTCTCCCCTGCGAAGCTTGAGGTCGGCAAGTCCGTTTTTGTGCAGCAGATAAGTGCCAATTAGCAGGGTTCCTTGACCGATTACGTTTACGCCCTCAGCAATCCAGTTCATCGAAGCCTGTGCAAAATCTTTGGAGGAAAGGTATCCCATACACAGAGAGCATACAAAGGAGAAAACGAAAATGGCAATCAGCCACGGCTTTTTCAACTTTGCGGCAAGCATACAGAGCACGGCATCCATCATGCCAAGTCCCACAACCATCAAACCCACAAAAACAAATGTGCCCGAAAAAACAGGGGGAACAACCGCTGCGGTGATGCTTCCTCCTTTTTGCTTTTTGCAAATCATCAGGAGTATTCCAACACCTGCCAGCATAAAACCGATGGATTGGGTGGGGAAGAACATTGCGTCGAGCGCCTCAAAATTGCACACGTCTGCCGCATAAAGAAGCTTCCAGGTCGCTTTCAGCACGCCCGCAATGGCAACGTTTGTTACGCCTGCGGCAAAAAGTGCGAAGGATGTTTTGCTCATCTTGCTATACAGATCGCGCAAAAGGATGATTGCCGCCAGTGCGAAAAAGAGTACGGGTATGTAATCGACAAGTGCCATCGAAACGGTGAAGTCCATTTTACAGTCCTCCGATTATTTCTTTTTATTCAGGTGATAGATGGGCAAGAAGGGAATAATGATGGGGGTTTTGTTGGCGTAAGTGTTGTATTCTTCGTTGTCACCGTAACGTCCCATTTGACGCTTTTCAAGACGTTGCGCGCCGTTGAACATGATGTAAACGATGCATACGTATGCCAAAATCGCGGTAATCCATTGACCAACAGTTGCATAAGCGGTAATGCCTGTAATGAACACACCGGTCCAGAAGATGATCTCACCGAGGTAGTTGGGGCAACGGCAAAGCTTATACAAACCTTGGGTTGCAACCATATCGGGGCGAACCTTCTTTTGCGCGGACTTTTGATTGTCGGCAACGCTTTCAAGCACGAGACCGAGAATCGAAATCACAATACCGATCAGAGGGAGCACGAGGTCGGAAGCACCGTTGTCATAACGGAAGAGCATAGGGCTTACTTGTGCTACGTAAAGCACAGTAACAGAAATCCAGATGGTAAACAGAACGAAGAAAGGCATCTTTTTGCCTTCTCCGGATACCTCTTGAAAGGTTTTTTTGTAGCTTGCAGTTTTGAGTTCGCGAATGAGCAAAAAGCCCGAAAGACGAATACCGTATGCAAGGAAAAGGGCAGCTTGGATCAACAAAATCCAAATGGGAGCATCGGTGGGATTGATGAGAGCCATTACGAAAATGGCGATACCGCCGCCTGCAACGGCAAAGCCGTAGCCGATGGAAAGGAAGTAAACGAACTTATAAAAACCAACTGCCGAAAGAACGGCACAAACAATAGCGAGGATTCCCAAAAGCGACCAAGGCATATCAGTTTTCCTCCTTGAAGCTTTCTTTGATGTATGCGGCAAAGCTCATATCACCGTAAACGGTAGAGCCGACCATCTCTTCGGTCATTGTCCACTTGCCGAATTTGAGGACACCATCTTTGCCTGTCTTCTTTACTTTGTTAATGAAGGCAAGGATGTCAAAAAGCAGGGCAGGTGCACGTTTAATAACAACGGGTTTGCCTGCTGCTTCAAAGCACAGGGTTGCGAGTTCTTCATAGGAGTAGGTTTCTTTGCCGCCAACGTCATAGCAAGCGTTATCATCATTCATATGCAGAACGATGAATTCGGCAAAATCCTCAGTGGAGATAACGTTTGCGTGAATGGGCTTTTTACCGAGCAGAGTAACCTCGCCCTTCAGGATCATGGGCTTGAACACCTTAATGATGTCATAGAAATAACCGGTGGGACGGTGGATCACATAAGAGATGCCGCTCTTTTTCAGTTCTTCTTCAAACATCGCCTTTGCGTGCAGCATAGGGATGTGAGGTGCTTTGTCGGCTTTGATAACCGAAATAAAGGTGAAATTCTTCACGCCTGCCTTTTTTGCTTCGTTCAAAAGGTTGAGGTTTCCTTGGTAGTCGATCTCATAGGGGGTAACGGTAGCAGAGCCCTTGGTCAGGCCAACTGTGGTAATAACGGCTTCGCAACCGTCGCAAATGCCCTTGATGGTTTCGGGAGCGGTGACATCAATTTTTTTGAAGGTATAGGTTTTGTCAATGCCCAGATCGCGCTCACACATATCTGCGGCAACAACTTCGTGACCTTCAGCCACCAACTTTTTCAAAATGTCGGCGCCAAGATTACCAAAAGCGCCTGCAAGTAAAACTTTCATCTTGCAATTCTCCTTTATGTTGTGATTGGTGTTAAACACACATCTATTATACAACCATTTTCATAGTTTGTCAAGAGTTTAACGAGGTTTTTTGCTTTAGGAGAGCAAAGAATGCAAAGTCCCACAAAATGGATTTGTGCAATTTATTGGATGCCTCCTAAATTTAGCAACCTATTTTTATTAAATGTGCAAAAAGGGTTGCTTTTTACAAAGGATAGGAGTATAATAAAGAAGCATATATATTTGTAAGAACTTGTCAGTCTTATAAAAAATTATGGAGGCAAAAAATGAAAACATCAAAACACATCACAAGAGGCATTCTTTGTTCTTTGTTGGTTGTTCTTTGCATCGTTGCTTTGGCTGCATGTACGTTCTACGTACCTCACGTGCATCAGCTGAGTGAATGGACAATTACCAAAGAGCCAACTTGCACGGACGCCGGCGAAAAGTTCCGTGAATGTAAAGAATGCGGCCAAAGAGAGACACTTACAATGAAACCTCTTGGGCACGATTGGCTTGAGGCAACCTGTGAGAACCCCGGGCACTGTGCAAACTGCGGCACCGTTTCAAGTGAAGCATTGCCACACAGCTACACGCTCAGGGTTGAAAACGCCGAAGCTTTGAAGTCTGCGGCTTCTTGCACAGGTGCGGCTGTTTACTACAAGTCTTGTTCTTGCGGTAAGGTTAGCACAAGTGAAGAAGACACATTCATTTCGGGCACGGCTCTTTCTCATAACTTCAGTCAAGAACTTGTCAAGGATGAAACGCTGAAATCTGCTGCAAACTGCACAGAAGCAGCGGTTTACTACAAGTCCTGTGCTTGTGGAGCCATCAGTACAAGCGATACATTTGTATCCGGTAATGCTCTCGGTCACACTTTTGACCAAGAAATTGCAAAATATGCCGCACTGAAGTCTCCCTCCACTCAAACCGAGGCGGCAGTTTATTACAAGTCCTGTCTTTGTGGTGAAATCAGCGAAAATGCGGATGATACCTTTACATACGGCAACCCCGGCGATCATACGCACATTTATGCCACCGCCGAAACGCAACCCACTTGCAGTGAGTATGGATATACCGTTTACACCTGTGAATGCGGTGACTCCTACACTGAATACGGCACCACGCTTATCGAGCACACTTGGGTAGAAAATGCAGATCCCGTGCTTTATCTTGCAAAGGATGCTACCTGTGATGCGGTTGCCGAATACTATTATTCTTGCTCCGTTTGCGGATTCTGCAACGAAGAGGAAGGCGCACAAACCTTTAGCGTTGGAGAAGTACTGGGACATGACTATGTATGGACATCTAATGGTGACGGTACGCATACCGGCACTTGCCAAAACTACGGCTGTCAAGAAACAGTAACAGACACCTGCAAGGGTGGAGCAGCAACCTGTACGCAAAAAGCAATTTGTGAGGTCTGCGAAGAGTACTATGGCGAAGTTTTAGGTCACAGTTGGGTAGACGGTGAAGTTCTTTCCGCTGCCACCTGTACCGTTGCCGGTCAAAAGACACAAGTTTGTCAAAATGATGGTTGTGGGGCAACAACTACCGTAACAATCCCTGCTACCAAGCATAGTTATCAGTCTGCGGTTACTGCCCCCACTTGTACCGAACAGGGCTATACCACTTATACTTGCCAAAACCAAAACTGCGGTCATTCTTACACAGGTGACTATGTAGCAAACGGCCATAGTTGGAACATCGATGCACCTACCTGTACGGCAGATCAAATTTGTACCGTTTGCAGTGCAACAAATAATGCAACAGGACATAGCTATGCACTTTTGAGCAGTACGACTGCTACCTGTACAAACGCGGCGACCAACACTTATCAATGCGCAAGCTGCGAAGATTCCTACACCGAAAACGTTGGCACTCCCATTGCACACAACATTGCCAATGTTACTCCCTCGCTCGTTCCCGTTGATGGCGAAACCTGCCTCTTTGTTGAGCACTATGCTTGCGCAGATTGCGGTGCTGACGTAGTAGGTAATCAAGTTGAAAAGCACGACAAGTATGCTGCAAGCATTCAAGATGCGGCTACTTGTAAGGCCGAGGGTACGAAGATTCTTACTTGCGCTGATTGTGGTGAAACCAAAGAGGAGTCCATTCCCGTTGACACAACTCTTGGTCACAGTTGGGTAGCAGGTTCTGTTGTTGACGGAAAGAGAACCGACACCTGTAGTGCCTGCGGTGCTACCAAGTCCGTCACCATCGTAACAGAAAATCAAACAAATAAAGCCGAGGATTTGAAGGATACCGAACTCTCTGTTGGTGGAACCAACATCAATTTTGGTGAAGCGGCAGATAGCATTGGTAACCAAACGCAAAACGATGTTACCGTCGGTGCCGGAACGCTCGACGAAGACGAAAAGAAAGAACTTCATTTGGATGATGAAAAACTCGCCCAAATCGGCTCCAACCCCATCTATAACTTTACCGTTACCGATACCGAAGATAACAAGATCACCAATTTCGGTGAAGATGTTTACGTAACCATCACCATTCCTTACATACTGAAGGATGGCGAAGACGTTGACTCCATTGCGGTTTGGTTCATCAGCGACAATGGCGATATCGAAACCATTCCCGCTATTTACAACAACGGTTTTATCACATTCAAAACAAACCACTTCTCTTACTACACAGGAACATCTTTGACTCCTGCGGAAAGATGTGAAGTTTACGGTCACAACTACAAATTGAGTGAACCCGTAGCACCTACTTGTATCGAGAAGGGTTATACGCTTCAATACTGCATCCGTTGCCGTCACTCTGAAAAGATTGACGAAGTAGATTGTATTGGTCACAATTATAGTGCTGCCACCGTACGAGAAGTATCCTGCACGCAAGAGGGCTTAATTCGCTATACTTGCTCCGGTTGTCATCAATATTATGATGAACGCACGCCTGTTCTTGAGCACGATTATCAATTCCTTTCCGAAACCGATGCTACTTGCACGGTAGCAGGTACTATTATTTACAAGTGCTCGCAGTGTCCGGGAACAAAGACCACGCAAACGGATCCTTTGGGCCACGACTATACCCAAACACAAGTGGTTGCTCCTACTTGTGATTCAGCGGGTTACACCGTTCATACCTGCTCACGTTGTCCCGATTCTTACAACGATACTCTTCAAGATCCTGTTGGTCACAAATATGTTGCTACATGGGATTGGGCAGATGATAACACCTCTGCAACAATCAGCATCAGCTGTCAAAATGCAGGCTGCCATTATCAGGAACAACCCATAACCGAAGTTGTTGTCGCAGAGATTGATAAAGTAGACAGCAACGAGAAAAAAGAGGGTAGAATCGACTACACTGTCAGCTACACATTTGATGGCGAAACTTATACCGACTCCAAGCGTGAAGTAATTCCCGTTAAGGAACACGATCACAGCAACTGCGAATGGCAGCATAATAAGAACTATCACTGGTATAAGTGCAAATACACTTCCGGTAACAGCCAAAAGATTCCTCATGAGTTTGATGAGGGAACGCTTGTAGAAGACGCTACCTGCTTGAGTGGCGGCAAGATTATCTATAAGTGTATCTGTGGATACGAAAAGACCGAAACCATTGCTCCCACCAATGCCCATACGCCCGGTGATCAAATCCGCCATGACGGCGAAAAGCACTGGAACGTTTGCACAGTATGTAACCAAAAGTTCGACGAAGTGAAGCACGAGTGGGGTGAGGGAACCGAAACCCAAAAGGGATCCTGCACCGTTGATGGTATTACTACCTATCAATGCGCTTGCGGTGAAACCAAGACACAAACAACCAAAGCGCCCGGACACAATTACCAAAACGGCGTATGCGTAAATTGTAGCGAAGTTGAACCTCACGATCACCAATTCGATAACGATTGCGATACCACCTGTAACTTTGCGGGATGCACATATATCCGTGAAGCAGCGCACACATTCTCTAACGCTTGCGATAGCGATTGTGATATTTGTGGATATATTCGTATAGTTCCCAACCACCAATACCAAAACGGCACTTGCATCCACTGCGGAGCAGTACAAGATGTAACCCACGAACACGAGGTTGTTGATGGTAGATGTGAATGTGGATATATCCCCGTATTTGAAGTTCCGTCTATCTACGACTATGACAACGATGGTGTAACAGATACATTCTTCTTCACGCCCATCCTTCCCGAAAAATTCACAGGCGAAGATGTGATACACATAAATGCCGTAAATGACATTTTGAGTCCTAGTGGTGCATATATGTTGTGGAGTGAGATAAGATTTACCAACGTCCCGAATCCTTGTCCTTTCGAGCACGTTTACTGCAATGATGCAAGACCTGAAGGCCAATATCTTCTGTATGAAATAACAGTTGAGGAATCAGGAGTCTACGAACTAGCTATCCATACGAGATTGAAGGGCGATGCAAGAGACCGTGGTGCGAAGTACATTGTTAACGAAGGAACCGAGAGTGAATATAGCTTTGAAATCTCCTTCCAATTTGCAAGCCAAGAGGAGGAAATTGCAGCTCGTGATAATCTGCGTAACATATCCTCTTATATGTTCGGTATTACTCTTGAACTGCAAGAGGGTGTTAATACAATCAAAATTGTAGATGATCCCCAAACAAGAAAAAATCAACACTTTAGAGATTTCTACTTTGTAAAAGCCGATGGTTGCGCTCATGAATACGTCGAAACCGAAAGAATAGATGCTACTTGCACAACAGATGGATATGTCACCAGTGTTTGCTCGTTGTGTGGAAAGACAAGACAACTCACTCTTCCGGCAGGTCACACCTTTGGCGAATGGGCAGAGACGAAGGCTCCCACTTGTGCGATAGAAGGTGAACAAACTCGCACGTGTTCTGCTTGCGGTGCAACCGAAACTAGATATACTCCCGCACTAGGCCACACCTTTGGTGCATGGACAGAGACAAAGGCTCCCACTTGTGCGATAGAAGGCGAGCAAACTCGCATATGCTCTGTTTGTGGAGCGATCGAAACCCAATACACTCCTGCACTCGGTCATACTTTTAGTGAAGGAACAGATTGTACAACCGGTGGCACTTGCACGGTATGTGGCTTGCAAATTTCTTCGATTGGTCACGAAGTTGTTGATGGTCGTTGCCAGATTTGCGGACATATTCCTGTATTTGAAGTTCCGTCCTACTATGACTATGATGATGACGGCGAGTATGATACGTTCTTCTTCACCCCCATCCTTCCCGATAAGTTTACAAGCGAGGATGTTATTCATATTTCTGCACCTGAAGACGTATTGAGTCCTAAGGGTATGTATATGATATATGACGATACCAGAAACCCCAGCGGCTTGCCCTATGTACACGTTTATTGCACAGAGAAAACGGACCAATATCTCAAATATGAAATAGAGGTATCTGAAGCCGGTATCTATGAGATGGCTATCCACTTGAGATTGAAAGATTGCAAAGAACGTGGTGCTAAATACACAATTAACCCTGGTACTGAGTACGAGTACACCTTTGAGACATCTTTTGTGTTTGCCACTGAGGAAGATATGCTTGCAACTCGCAAGAATGATTACACGCAAACCTCTTACATGTTTGGCATCCAAATTGAGTTGGTAGAGGGCAAAAACACCATTTTGATTAATGCTTCTACACAGTCTCCCAAATCTCAACACTTCAGAGATTTCTACTTTGTAAAGGTTGATGGCTGCGCTCATAAGTACATTGAAACTGCAAGAGTAAATCCCACCTGCACAACCGATGGCTATGTAACCAAGGTTTGCTCTGTTTGCGGAGTTGAAAGAACTTGGACGCAAAAGGCATTGGGACACTCGTTTGGTGAAACCACACTCACCAAAGAACCTACTTGCACCGAGGAAGGTGAACGTCAAGGCATCTGCGGAAATTGCGGAGAACTTGCTACTGATGTTGTGCCTGCAACAGGACACTACACGCAATATGAGAGAGTAGAGTTTGCGGATCTCGGTATCACCTGTGGTGGTTATGGTTATCGTTATGTATGTCAATATTGTAAAGAAGTTACAAGCAGTTATTCTTATGATTATTACTGTTCTTGGAACCAAACTGCATACGATGAACAAACCAATACCAGAACCTATACTTGCTCGACATGTGGTGCGGTTAGAAAACGTAGTACTGTTACCGAATACAGTGATACGTGTCACTATACTACCAACGAAAAGCGCGAATATTATGTTGCCGGCGAATTGGTTTGGTATGGTCAAAATCAAAGTAATGGCACATCGCACACATGGAAGTACACGTTTGAACTGCAGGGCACCTCTTGTACCGATGGTTACTACGTAACAGAAATCTGTGAAGATTGCGGTTACAACAACGGGCGTTACCATTCTAGTTATCACAATGTCTATCGTACTGAATATTATGATTTTACCGATTACGATGCTTGTCGTGGTTATCTTGAGGTTTACTCTTGTCCCTGCGGAGAGAGCGGCTGGATGAACTGGGATTGGTGCAGTGATGCGTATGTATCCCGTGAAACTTACAAAGACAATGCAGGGGTCGAGCATACCGTAGAAACCTATACGTGCCTCACCTGTGGATTGACTCGCATCGAAGATTACTACGAGCAAAGAGTGGGCTGTTACACCTACCGTTATAGCACCTACACCTTTAAGATGGGTGATGTAACCATTGGTTCTTGTGAGCGAAAATGGCAAAGTAATTCACATCACGACTACGTATACAGTTACGTATTTGTTGACGAAAACAACAAGAATTGCGATGCCGGTGTTCAAATAACTGAAACCTGCCAAAACTGTGATTATTATAGTCAATGGACCACTCGTGGTCACGGCAGCCATTTGATTAAGCGCTACGATCTTTCCAATTATGGCGCGAGCGGCGGATATGTTTCCGTTTATGAATGTCCTTGCGGATATTCCACCAACATGGAATTTAGTTCTTGCGAGCATGGTTACAATCACACCTCCTCTAAGCATATCGACGAAAATGGCATTCGTTGGACGGTGGAAACGTACACTTCTCCTTGCAACTGCAAGATTCGTGTTGATCGCTCCTATTACTACACCTACGACACCGAAAACTGCACAAGAACCAGATACTCGGTTGATAGTGTAGTTGTTGGCGATACGCTGGTATTGCTTTACGAGCATACCAATACCGAAGAATATCACGACTATGTAACAACCGCAACTCTTAACCCCGGTTCAGTTACTTGTAACGACGGTGTTACAGTAACCTACACGTGCCGCCACTGTGGTTATAGCTACACCAATAATTATAGTTGGTGTAATACATACGAGACCGAGCGCATCGATATGGCACAACACGGTTCGCTTTGCGGTGGTTACATTGCAATTTATCAATGTGCTTGTGGTCAAAATGCTTCTTGGAGCATTGAGAATTGCGCTTGCGATTTTGAGCACAGAAGCACTTTGGACTGGGTTGAAGGTGATATTGACAGTTATCAAGAGAACGCAAATGGATGGTATAATTTTGAGACGAATTCTTACATTTATACCTGTGCTGTAACGCATCCTGAACAATGCGGATTTGTCATTCGTTACTCCGAATATTGGAAGAAGAATAATGATTGCTCTGCAACCCGTTATCTCACTCTCCAATTTGGATACGATGAGTTGAACGGTACGTATGAAAGCCAAAAGACAATCAAGCTTGAAACACGCACCTACCACAACTATCAAGAGACTCAACTCGAAAATGGCTATAAGTACACTTGCCCCGATTGCGGAAGTTATTACACCTATCGTAATTACTTGAATGCAAATAATGAACACATTAAGCAAGAACAAATTTGGGTAAATACTCTCAATGATGGTGGTTATAAGTATCGTGAATATACTTATGAGTATTACAGAATTGATGACTATCGTTGGAACGGTCACTTCAAGACAGAATTCTACAAATACATCGATGCAAATGGCACAGAGTGGTGGGATAAATACGAGAACACATACGGTGATTACACGGCTCCCTTTGGTGAAGATGCTTATACCAAAACGCAGGTATATACCAACTCTAGTGGAAGCACATACACAAATGAATATGCATATACCTACTACAAGGGATATCAATTCTATTTGTATGAGCATCACACAGAGAGCAATGGTTATTGGTATAAGTACGATTACACCTATGACTTTACCAACGGATGTATGAGAACGCGCGCTTACACCGATGCTAACGGTTCCAACCAAACCTATACCGAGAGTGCTCACCCCTCGTGGTACCATGACACCATTAAGGAACCCACTTGTACGCAATACGGTTTGCAAGCTTCTCGTTGCCCTGTTTGTGAAGGCATTTACAACACAGAAGACGTTAAACCCACATCGCACAACTGGGTATTGCTTCCCACCGGTGTTTACTATTGCTACAACTGTGGTTTGCAAGGTGCTAACGGCGCTTCGGGTAGCATTGTAATGGAAGACTTCACCGAAAAGTACGGCAACGATACAGCTTACGTAATTGGTTATTGGCAGAGAATTCCCGTTGCTTTCACACCTTACGTTAGCATTTATCTCCACGAAGCTATGGAAATCGACGGCGTTCCGGAGGAATCGTTCCTTCTCTTCCTTGATGCAAGTAAATTTCACTATGTCAACGATGAATACGTTGGTTTGTACGTGAACAAGACGGACATCGACGCGGCCGTAGCAGAGATATGCGAACTGTATGGTGTTGCTACATTTACGCGCGATATGTACGACGTTGCAATCTCCTTTGTTCCCGACGGTGCTGACAGTAATTTCGATTACGCAATCGTCTTTGGCGATCTTGCCGGCAGCGAGGGTATCGACTATATCATCAAGGATGATGAGTTCTTGACAGACTACATTTCGAATGGAGGATATAAGGAATACACCGTTGTTTCCGATGAGACTGTTGAATGGGTATTTGAGTCTTATGCAAAACAACAGTACAAGTACACCTGTGTATATTTGCTCGATGAAAACGGAAATTACTTAGCTAATAGCTATTACAATGGCAGAGATGGTTGGAATTTCTTGTTGACATATGAGCTTGAGGCGGGTAAAACCTATATTGTTCGTGTGAGTTGGCTTTATAGCGGCGAAGCAGGATACATCCCTGTATCCTTTGACAAGCGTGGATAACGCTTAACCCCTAAAACAAACAACACCCCACCGAATCCATCTGAAAGGGAACTCGGTGGGGGAAAGAAGATGGCAAAGAGACGCTCACTTGGGCGTCTCTTTTGCGTTTTATGGGGCAGGGAATGTGTCTCCATAAATGAGAAACAAACCTGTTTCCTGCGTGCTTGTGGAGCTTAAAAAGGCATCCATAGGGGGCGCAAGTTCTAACAAGTTTTCACAAGTGTGAGGGTAAATTTCACGCGAGGCGCGAATATACCCACACCCTACGCCTTGAAAGCGAGCTTTCAGATCTTCGGGTGGGGTATGCGAACTCTGGCAATGCGAGCATTCGCTTGCATTGCCTCGTCTTATGGAGCCCACGGTCACCAATAAGAAAAGCGCACTGCGATTGCAGTCAACTGTATCGCGCGTTCTAACAAATTTTCGCAAGCGGGAGAATTTCGCGCGAGGCGCGAATATACCCACACCCTACGCCTTGAAAGCGAGCTTTCAGATCTT
>JAZSFM010000146.1:0-22322 GCA_045532215.1 Eubacteriales bacterium
ACGTGGATATAGTCGCGCACACCCGTGCCATCGTGTGTAGGATAGTCATTACCGAATACAGAGAGATACGGCAACTGTCCTGCGGCAACCTTTGCAACGTAAGGAAGCAGGTTGTTCGGAATTCCTTTGGGGTTCTCCCCAATGAGTCCGCTCTTATGTGCTCCGATGGGATTGAAATAACGCAAAATAGAAATGCTCCAAGAATTGTCGGAAATCCAAAAATCTTTGAGAATTTTTTCAATCATCAATTTGGTTTGACCATAAGGATTGGTTGCGCTAAGGTCAAAATCCTCGCGAATCGGTACACTCTTGGGAGCACCGTAAACGGTTGCGGACGAGGAGAATACAATTCTCTTGGCATCGTACTTTGCCATCAATTCAAGCAGATTGAGCGTGCTGAGTAGGTTGTTGTAGTAGTAAAGTCCGGGCATTTGCACAGATTCGCCAACGGCTTTGAGTCCGGCAAAGTGAATGGCGGAATCAATATCGGGATTTTCTTGGAATACCTTTTCCAAAGCACCCTTATCGCACATATCGACTTCATAGACCTTAAAATCTTTGCCGGTAATCTGCTTTACACGCTCGATGGATTTGGGAGAACTGTTGCAGTAGTTATCTACCACGATGATCTCGTAGCCGGCATTCAAAAATTCAACTGCGGTGTGAGAGCCGATAAAACCGGCACCGCCTGTAATCAAAATAGACATCTTTTTATTCCTTTCGATAGTTTATCAGTCCCAAAGGCGTTCGGGGTATTCGCCGGCATCAATCAAAGCGCGCAAAGCATCTTTTACACGTGCCTTGTCCTCGGGATATGTAACGCCTTGCCATACAGAGGTGGTGGGATACATCTTTACGTCGCAAACACCGCTCTTTTGCTGTTGGTCAACAGCCGTGGGCAGATAGAACTCGGCTTTGAGAGGATTTGTATGAATGTTATCAAGGAATTTGACAAGACCTTCTTCGAGATTGTTAAAGAATTCGGGAGTAAAGCCCCAACAATTCATCGAAACAATGGTATCAAACGGAATATCTACCCAAGTTTCGCCATCATCATCAAGATATGCAGCACAACTCTCTTTTTTTATAATCTTCGTGCGCTCGGTAACGCTCTTGAGAATACCATTCTCTCCAACCTCACACTGACCGCGCGAAACGGTGCCGTTCTCGGTTAAGGTATTACCAACTGCAAAACCGATCATGCAATGATGCGCGATGCCACCCTCACAATTAGCGGTTTTGAGGTGATGAGCAAGTTGCATAAAGGTATCTCTGCCATAGAAATCGTCAGCATTTATAACACCAAAATTCTCTTTTACAAGATCCTTAACACAGTAAATAGCGTGTGCCGTGCCGAGGGGCTTTGTGCGTCCCTCGGGAGCGCTATAACCCAAAGGCAACGTATCCATCTTTTGAAATGCATAGGAGACGTCAATCTTTTCGGCAATACGGTTGCCGATAGTCTCGCGGAAGAGTTCGAGGTTTTCCTCTTTGATAATGAAAACAACCTTGTTAAAACCCGCCTTGATTGCATCATAAATGGAAAAATCGATGATAAAATTGCCGGCATCGTTCATTGGATCGAGCTGCTTGAGACCGCCGTAGCGAGAGCCCATTCCTGCCGCCAGAATAACAAGAGTCATAGCAGTTATTCCTCCCCATAATAATCTTGCTTTTATTATACACCAACTCACACGCGCGGTCAAGAGGATTTGAAAAAATTGAATAGAAAATCTCCAAAATCAAATGCAAGAGAATAATTTTATTTGCAAAATTATTTTCTTATCCACTTGACAACCACTCTGTTTTGTGCTATAATTGTCTCATACGATACAAAAGGCGGTATTTTATGAATTTAACAAAAAAAGAAACCGAAAAAATTTTCCGCTCGCCGATTTTCTGCGGTGTTGACACTGTGCGCGCTTTGAAGACCTTTGAAAAGCATAGCTGTTGTGCCGTTGATTTCGAAGATGGCGATGTGATCCTCTCACAGAATGAATCCTCTCATAAAGCAGGCATTTTTCTTTCGGGAGAAGCAACAGTTACCACAGCAGATGACTCTAAAAACGCTCTTTTGCGTTTTTTGGGAAAGGGTGACTTTTTCGGCATTGCCAATCTTTTTACAAACGAAAATTATGTAAGCTCCATTCGAGCAAAAAAGAAAAGCCGCGTCTTCTTCTTTACCGAAGATGCAATGCGCGAACTACTTGAAACAGACAAAACATTTCTGTACAACTATCTCGGCTTTCTCTCGGGCAGAATTTGCTATCTCAATCGCAAAATCCGCTATTTGACGGCGGGCTCTGCCGAGCGAAGATTGGCTTTGTATCTTTCCTCGTTTGAGAGTGAAACTGTGGAACTTGACGCTTCTCTTTCTTCACTCTCGGAATTGTTGGACATCGGTCGCGCTTCTCTCTACCGCGCTTTTGACACACTGATTACCGACGGATACATTGCAAAAAACGGGCGCACCATTCATCTTCTCGCGCCCGACGCTATGGTCAAGGATTATCAATAATCAAATACAAACAACAGAAAGGATTTTATCACTATGAAAACACGCTTACTCTCTATTTGCCTCGTTGCCGCTCTTCTTTTTTCGATGAGCTCCTGTTTCCTCTTTGAGAAGAAAGACAATGAAAACACCCCTAATGCTGCCCCCACCATCAATGTTTACACCCTGAACGGTACCACCGGCTTTGGTATGGCAAAGCTGATGAATGATGCAAAAGCCAACAAAACCACCGAAAAATACAATTTTTCCGTTCAAACAGACGCTTCTATGGTAACATCTGCTCTCTTGAACGGCAGTGCTGACATTGCGGCTCTCCCCACCAATGCAGCTGCAAACATCTATAACAAGTCCGAGTGCGGTGTTGTTGTTCTTGCGGTTAATACACTTGGTTGTCTCTACCTGTTAACCAATCAAAATGCAATCGTTACTACTTTTGAAGATCTGCGTGGAAAAACCGTTTATGTTCCCGCACAAAATCCTACCTTTATTTTCACCTATCTCTGTAAGCAAAACGGATTGGAAGTTGGCAAGGATATCACCATTGACGCCACTACCTACGCACAACCCGCAGCCCTGAAGGATGCCGTTGCCGCAGGTGCGGTTGATATTGCCGTACTCCCCGAACCGATGGTAACCATTGCAATTAACGGTGCGAAGAGTGCAAATAACGGAACCGTTATCACCAATGCAATGGATTTGACCGCTGAATGGAATAAAGTTTCTCAACAGGGTTCTTTGGTGCAAGGTTGTGTTGTTGTTCGCCGTGAATTTTTGGAGAAATATCCCGAAGCCGTTGAAAATTTTTTGAAAGAATACAAAGTTTCCATCGAATATCTTTCCACCAACCTTGACAGTGCAGCACAAATGATTGTTGATAACGGCATCTTTACAAATGCCGGTGTTGCAAAGAAGGCGCTGCCCAACTGTAACGTATGCTTCCTTGACGGTGCTGCGATGAAATCCGCTATGAAAACTTATCTTGGTATTCTCAACGGTATTGCTCCCGCATCGATTGGCGGAAAGCTTCCTGCTGATAACTTCTACTACGCAAAATAATCAACCGAACAATGATGAAAACACTAAAAAAAATAGGCCGTGCCTTTTTGGTTGCGGCCTTTTGGTTGGGTGTATGGGCACTTGCCGCACATCGGTTTGGAAAGCCCTTGCTTTTTCCCTCCCCCATCTCAGTGCTAAAAACCTTGGGAGAACTTCTCAAAACCAAGGAATTCTATATTGCAACGGGAACGTCTCTTGGGAATATTCTGTTTGGAACGATTTCCGCTATCCTTTGCGCCTGCCTTTTGGTAGTTGTAACCGCCAAAATTCGCTTTCTGCGTGATCTGATACACCCCGTAATGGCAGTTGTAAAGGCAACACCTGTGGCTTCCTTTATCATTTTGATACTTTTTTTCCTTGGGCCTGTAAAAGTTCCTGCGTTTATCACGTTTTTAATCGTTCTCCCCATCGTTTGGACGAACCTTGATGAGGGCATTGAAAACATTGATCCGCAACTCTCCCAAGTAGCGAAAATGTATCGCTTTTCGCTTACTAAACGCATACGTATATTGATTTTGCCATCTGTTAAGCCATATTTTCTTTCTGCTTGCAAAACTGCTATCGGACTTGCGTGGAAAGCAGGAGTTGCAGCCGAAATCATCGCTATGCCCCCCGATACCATTGGTACGATGATTGGCGAAGCGAAGCTTTACATTATGAGTGCCGAAATGTTCGCGTGGACCTTGACGGTGGTTCTTTTGAGTCTTGCTATTGAGCTTGGTGTATCCTATCTCTTTGCAAAACTTGATGGCAAAGCCCCCAAAAAGGAGGTGGACTGAAATGCTGAAAATGACAAATATAACCTTTGCGTTTGGTAAAAAGAGTGTGTTTGAAAACTTTTCTATGGAACTTACAAAAGGTGAAATTCTCGCAGTGATGGGTCCTTCGGGATATGGCAAGACCACTCTTTTGGGGCTTGTATCAGGACTATTAAAACCACAAAAAGGCGAGATTGAAAACACGTTTGATAAGATTACTTACGTGTTCCAGGAGCCGCGTCTTTTCCCGTGGTTGACTGTAAAAGAAAACCTGTTTGCCGTGATGCAAGGTAAAGATGAAAATGCCTCAAAAACGGTTGCAGAATGTCTCACACTTGTGGGGCTTGCGGACTGTGCTGACAAGCATCCAAGTGAACTTTCGGGTGGTATGAAGAGCCGCGCCTCGCTTGCTCGCGCACTTGCTTTTGGCGGCGACTTATTCCTTTTGGACGAACCATTTGCCGCGCTTGACGAGGAATTGCGTCATAGCTTGGCAGAAAAGCTCAAGGATTACCTGCGCGCGCGTGGCGCATCTGCCATTTTGGTAACACATAACAAAGAAGATGCCGAAAAGATTGCAGACCGCATCCTCACGCTCTCTTAAGCAACGCCGAGCAATTCACTTACAATGACAAATTCATAACCTTGAGAAAGCAAAACCGGTATGATTTTTTCGAGTGCCTCGGGGGTTTTGCTATTGTGCCCAATAAAATCGTGCATCAGAATGATATCCCCTGATTGCACTTTATCAAGCACCGTTCGCACTATGCAGGCGGTGCTTTTGTTTTCCCAATCGCGCGTGTCGAGACTCCACAAAACGAGTATATAGTCGTCATCGAGCAAGCACCTCTCAAGACTTGTCGTCAGCGCACCCTGAGGTGTGCGTAAGATGTGTGGGCGGTATTCGCAAAGTTCTTCCAAGGCATCCTCGCATTTGCCAATCTCCTCAAAAATTGCTTTCTCGTCTAATCCGGCAATGTGCGGATGGGTGAAGGTATGGTTGCCAACCTCGTGCCCTGCCTCGATGACCGCACGTGCCGCATCGGGATAATTGAGGACGTTCTGCCCCACCATAAAAAAGGTTGCAGGGACGTTATACTGTGCCAGAATTTCTAAAATGCGGAGCGTGAGAGTGGGATGTGGACCGTCATCAAAGGTGAGTGCAATCTGTTTTTTATCGGTCTCGACAGATCGATAGACCTTGACCTCTGCCAATGGTGAGAGCGTCAAGAGCCGAAGCAAAACAAGCAAAATGAGCATAACAGTGACAAATTGTTTTGTGTTTTTCATTGCCCGTCCGCTCCTGTCAGCTCGTCAAGTGTGCCAAACCGATAACCTTGTGCGCGCGCTTCGCGAATGACGTCGGCAAGAATTTGCGCGTTTGTATCGGATGTGGGATGCAGGAGCATAACCTCGCCGTTGTGGAGATTATTAAGGATGATACTTTTTGCTTTTTCGAGAGGCATTTGTTTTTGATTGTCCCAATCAGGGTAAGCAAAGCTCCAAAAGATGGTTTTGTAGCCGTTCTCAGCGGCGCAAATCAGGTTTTCTCGGCTGAAAACACCTTCGGGTGGACGATAATATTTTGCCATCTCACAACCCGTCCGCTCGTGATAAAGCGTTTCAAGGGCGTGTAATTCTGCCAAAAAAGCATCGTTTGCATACTGTGACATATCCTTGTGGCGCGCGGTGTGGTTGGCGACAGTGTGCCCCTCGTTGATCATTCTCACCACAAGCTCTTCGTTTTTGTAAAGCATGGTATCGAGAATAAAGAAAGCCGCTGGGACGTTTTCATCGCGCAGAATATCAAGCGTTTTTGCAATGTTTCCGTTCTCGTAGCCCGCATCAAAGGTCAGATAAATGACCTTGTCACCGTCATTTGCATCTGCGTGGCGGTGGTCGATATAATAGGCATTGTGTTCTTCAATAAAGGAAAGTCTCGCATCAAGAGGCGGTTGCACGTGATCTTTGACGTGCTTGCAGTACCACTGATGTCGCACCGCTTGTGCCTGTGCAGGTAAAGAAAAACTGCCAAACAAAGTGGCAAAAAGCATAAAAAACAACACCGTTTTCTTCATAGAACGGCCTCCTTTTATCGTTTTGATAAAAGTTTGCTCCGTTTTGTAAGAAGAAAACGGTGTAATTTTATCCTTTGTTTTTTATTTCTTTTCACCTACAAATAACAGATGATTTGTCATTCCAAGCAATTCCGGCTTTTCGCAGATATAAAAGTGATAACGGAGATACTGCGCATAATCCTCATCGCTCATTTCATTGATTCTTGCCGCCAAAAGTTCACTTGCTCCATCGGATGCAACCTCGTGTAAGATGTTTATAGCACCATCAGAGAGGAGTTTTCTTGCCGCACAAACCGTATGGAATACAAACGGAAAGTCATTGAGTTTGAAGGTTTCCTTATCGTAATCTCCGTTGCTAAAATAATTAACGTCATATCCAAACTCGGTGAGGAAAACAAAGTCATTGGAAATAAATGCGAAGAAGATCTTACCGCCATCTTTGCATACACGCTTTGCTTCGCTAATACATTTCTGTTTGTCTGCATCATTTTTCAAATGATAAAGTGGGCCAAACAGAAGGACAATATCAAATGACTTGTCTGCGTAGCGAGAGAGATCAAGCGCGTTGCCTTGGACGAGGTCGATATTTTCTTCGGGTGTGAGCTTCTTTTTGAAAGCGGCAATATTGGCATCGGCAAGCTCAAGAGCCGACACTTCATAACCCTTACGGGCAAAGTAAAGGCTGTATTCGCCTGCGCCTGCACCGATGTCGAGTATCTTATCACCATTTTTTAGATATTTTTCTATGTAGTGAACGGTAGTCAAAAATTCAACTCTTGCGGCTTTAGAATGATTGAGCCTTGCATCCTCGTTAAATATATCATAGGTTCTGTTTACACGTTCGCTTTCGTTTTCTATTTTTGCAAGTTGTTCAAAGTCCATATTTTCACCACCGCTTCATATTTCTTTCAAACTTTTCGACGTAAGCTTTTTTGAGTTCTTCTTCGGTGATGCCATAGCAAAGCATTACATCGTTAAAATACATCAACACGTCTGCCATTTCTTCGATGAGAGCTTGGCGGAGTTCGGGATCGGTGCAAGCGACCTCACCACCGTTTTTCTTGACGATATCAATCACTTCGCCAACCTCACCAATCATCCAAAGCAGCTTGTTTTGTCCGATTTCGGGGCAGATCGGCTCCCATTTGTGCTTGTATTTATCTTGCAGCGCTTTTTGCATTTCCTGCATTTCGCTTATTGTAAACTGTTGCATATGCTTATCCTTGTTTTTTGATTAGTTTGTTCTTGTAGTTGCCCATTCACTGATGGAAATTTGCCCCTCGGGCGTAGTGCGCAGAACAACGCGCATGGGCACGATGGCATCACTGCCGACATCGCGACGCAAGGAACCGTCATTTTGATAAAGTTTGTAAAAAAGATAGTATGTAGCGGTGCGCTCGCCATTTGCGGCTTTTTCTTCGCTTGCAAAGCGAATTTCCGCCTCATAGATCATTTGTTGCGAGAATGCGGCTTGCTTTTCGTGCTTCTTGTAATAAATTTCGTTAAAGCAGTTGTTATAGGCATCTACGTCAGCGCGCATCATGATCTCCAAAAAGTCGCGCAAATACAGTACTTCGGGGGAGAATTCATCCTCGCGGTCGGCATCGATTGATGTAGTGCGACCAAGACCGTCGGGATCTTCGCAGTAAAAAATTACTTCGGGGCGTTTATCGAGATAATCCTCGTACTCAAAAATATCGCCGTGATAAGTTGGATAAAAATAACTTTCGGGTAAGGAAAAAGGTTCTTCTTCTTTCTCTTGGCAAGCGTTTACAATCAAAAGCACGGTTATCAGCACTGCAATAACGCCTGCAACCACTGCCAACACGATCAGCAGCTTTTTGCGCATCTTTTTATTTTGTTCTGCAATATTTTGCAGTTCTTGTTTTGGGGATTGGGGTTGCTCGTTCATTACTTGACTCCTCTTTGTGTCAAACTTGTTTTGCATAAGTTATTATAGCACACAAGCGGCTTGTTGTCAATTACAAATAGAAAATGTCTCCATCAAAAGACGTTTTTTATATAATATTTTTCTAAAAATATAATGTAGGTTATTGCACTTTTGCGATTTATGTGGTATAATAGAATGTGATTTTTCGCGAAAGGACTTTCCCTATATGAAATATCTTGTATTGATCCCAGATGGTATGGCGGATGTAAAAATAGAACAGCTTGCCGACAGAACCCCTATGCAAGCTGCAAACAAGCCCACAATGGATGCGCTTGCTCAAAAATCGCTTGTAGGTACTGTATCCAACGTGCCTGCAGGAATGGTGCCGGAAAGTGACACGGCAAATATGGCAATTCTCTCGTTCGACCCCAAGGTCTATTCCAAGGGGCGCTCTCCTCTTGAGGCGATGAGTATGGGACTGGAGATGCAACCCGACGAGACTGCTTACCGCTGCAATGTAGTCACGCTCACAGAGGAAGGCGACTATGACAATAAGATCATCCTTGACCATAGCGCCGACGAGATCACGACTGCCGAGGCAGATGAACTCATCAAGGCACTCGAAGCCGCGCTTGGTAACGAGAACCGTCACTTCTATACAGGCGTCAGCTACCGACACTGCCTGCTTTGGAAGAACGGCAACGATAAATATCCCTTTATGCGTCCTCACGATATTCTTGGGAAAGAGATCAAGGAGTATCTCCCCTCGCCCGAAAACGGCGGCACGGAATTTTATGAATTGATGCGTAAGAGTTATGATATTCTCAATCATCATCCCGTCAACGAAGCAAGACGCGCGCGCGGCCTCAAGCCCGCAAACTCTGCGTGGCTTTGGAGTCCCGGAAAAAAGCCGCAACTGCCAAACTTCAAAGAAAAATGGGGACTGGACGCCGCTGTTATTTCTGCGGTTGACCTCATTAAGGGCATCGGCATTTGCGCCGGCATGAAATCCATCGACGTTGATGGTGCTACGGGCAACGTGCACACCAACTACCGCGGCAAAGCCGAGGCGGCTATCAAAGCTTTTACCGACGGCTGTGATTACGTCTATATTCACGTAGAAGCGCCCGATGAGTGCGGCCATAGAGCCGAGATCGAAAACAAGGTGCTCTCCATTGAAAAAATCGATACCGAGATTCTCGCGCCTGTTCTTTCCTATCTCAAAGGATGCGGTGAGGACTATCGTGTTATGGTACTTCCCGACCATCCCACGCCTATCTTTATGCGCACGCATACGTCTGATCCCGTTCCGTTCTTTATTTATGACTCCCAAAAGGATGCAAACGGTGTATCGACCTTCTGTGAGGATACTGCAACCGCCACGGGCTACTACGTGGCAGATGGTTATCGTTTGATGGAACTCTTAACAAAAAAATAATCGAAAGGATTCTTGCTATGAATAACGAACCCGAAGTTCAATCTGTTCCCGAGAAAAAAGAAGAAGCCGGTGGTTTTCTTTTTGATGCGCTTGAAATGTTCGTGTGGGCACTGGCAATTCTCATCCTGATTTTTACATTTGCTTTTCGTCTTTGCCGCGTAGAAGGTGCCTCAATGGAAAACACACTCTACAATGGCGAAAACTTGTTGCTCTACAGTTTGGCTTATGAACCCGAGCAAGATGATATTATCGTCTTTCACCTGACCGATGCAGAGCCGAATCTTGAGAAAATGCTTGTTAAACGTGTTATCGCAACGGGCGGACAAACGGTAACACTTGACTTTGACAATAACACCATTACCGTTGACGGCGTTGTTTACGAGGATGGACACGCAACTTTGAAAAACAAAGCAGATGCGATTGTAGATCAATATCTGTATTTCCGGCCCGATTGGGGGTACAACAACAAAACCGATACTATGACAGTAACCGTTCCCGAGGGACACCTGTTTGTGCTTGGAGATAACCGCAACTTCTCACGCGACAGTCGTGACTCTGACATTATGTTTGTTGACGAGCGCTGCGTTTTGGGCAAGGTTATTTTGCGCGTTGCTCCGTTTACCGTATTTTCTTAATTTTAACCTGAAATTTGACTGAAAGCGAGGTGCATCAAATGCCTTCGGAACAAATACAATGGTTTCCCGGTCATATGGCCAAAACGCGCCGTATGATTTCCGAAAATCTCAAAAACGTAGATATTATCATTGAAATACTTGACGCACGTATTCCCTTTTCTTCGCGTAATCCTGAAATCAAACGTCTCACAGAGGGCAAACCGACTTTGGTACTGCTCAACAAGGCATCCTTGGCAGATCCCAACCAGAACGCTCTTTGGATGAAACGTTATACCAACGAAAACACCAAATGCATCCTTACCGACTGTGTAACCGGTGAGGGACTCAACAAAATGGAAGGCGCTATTAAGGATATTCTTGCCGACAAGCTCCGACGTTATGAAGAGAAAGGCATGATGGGGCGCCGTGTGCGCGCTATGGTTTTGGGTGTTCCCAACGTGGGCAAATCTTCTCTCATCAACCGCATTTGCGGAAACAGGAAAGCAAAAGTAGAAGACCGCCCCGGTGTAACTGTGGATAAACAATGGGTTCCCACCAAAATCGGTGTTGACCTACTCGATATGCCCGGTATTCTTTGGCCCAAGTTTGAAGAACGTCGCGTGGGCGAAAACCTTGCCCTGACGGGTGCTATCAAGGATTCTATTCTCGATATCGAAGCACTTGCCACGGTTCTTTGCAAGCGGTTACGCCTGCTTTATCCCAAAATGTTGAGCGAAAGATACAAGCTTGGTGATATGGCGCAATACGAAGAACTTTCGGACTATGATCTCTTTTTGACCATTGGCAAAAAACGCGGATTCCTCATCAGCGGCGGCGAGATTAACACCGAACGCACCGCCATTATGCTACTTGACGAATTCCGCGCCTGCAAGCTCGGTCGCATCACACTCGACCGCTACTCCAAGGAGGAGCTCCATGCTTGATTACACCATAGAAAATCAACTGCACGATGAAGGGTACGAGGTTGTTTGCGGCATTGATGAAGCAGGCCGTGGCCCTCTTTGCGGCCCTGTATTTGCCGCGGCCTGTATTCTCCCTGACGGACTTGCGCTTGAGGGGTTGAATGACTCCAAAAAGCTCACTCCCAAAAAGCGTGACAAGCTCTTTGACCTCATTTGCGAGAATGCGATTGCTTATTGTATCGCCTCTGCAAGTGTGGAAGAAATTGATGAGCTGAACATTCTGGAAGCCGACCTTTTGGCAATGCGCCGCGCCATCGATGGACTTGCAGTCAAGGCCGATTTCGCTTTGATTGACGGCAACATTGCAAGAGGATTTCAAATCCCTGCACGCGCAGTCATTGGCGGTGATGCCAAGAGCCCGAGCATTGCGGCGGCATCCATTCTTGCCAAGGTTGCGCGTGACCGCGATTGTATTATACTCGATGAACAGTATCCTCAATATGGTATAGCAAAACACAAGGGATACGGAACAAAACAGCATATGGATGCTTTGCGCACATACGGCCCCTCGCCCATTCACCGCAAGCAATTCATTCGTTTTTTGGAAAAAGATGCAAACAAGTAAAACAACAAAACAAATCGGCAATTTTGGCGAACGAATGGCTGTGCGCTATTTGCGTCTACACGGATATACTATAAAAGAGCGCAACTGGCGCTCTGGGCATATGGAAATCGACATTATTGCCGCCAATATAACTACCGTCTCCTTTGTTGAGGTTAAGGCACGTACTTACACTGCAGAAACGCTCGAAACCGCGCCGCCTCCCGGCAACGCAGTAAAAAGCGAAAAACAACGCCTCACTCGTAAGGCCGCAAAGGATTACCTTTGGCAGCACCCCACTAAAAAGCAACCTCGAATGGATGTGATCGAAGTGTGGCTTGTGCGCGACGAAAAGAATGATAAAACAAAAGTTGCAAAGATCAATCACATCAAAGCCGCATATTGAAAGGAGACCTTATGAACCTTTCCCTTTTTGATCTGCACGCCGACACCGCTTGGGCGATGTATCAATCAAAACAGTCGCTCGGTAGCAATTCCCTTGCCGTCTCGCTTGATAAAGCGCAAAAATATGAGCGCTACATACAAACGATGGCTCTGTGGACATCCCCGAAGCTCGGCGATGACGAGGGTTACCAAGAACTTTTGCAGGTGGTTAAAAACCTCAAAAACGATTCCGCATTGCAAAACGGCAAAGCAGAACTTTGTTCTTCTTGCCCCTCTCGCGAATCGTGGAAAGCATCGCTGATTTTGTCTGTTGAAGATGCACGCGTGCTTGACGGTCGCGTGGAACGTGTGGCAGAACTCGCAAATCTTGGGGTAAAGAGTATTATTCCCATGTGGAGCGGCGAAACTTGTATTGGCGGTTCCCACAACACCAATGTTGGCTTGACCGACTTTGGCAAACGTGCCGCAAAAGAAATGCTCTCTCGCGGAATGATTCTCGATATTTCCCACGCATCGGTTGAATCAAGTAAAGACATTTTTGAACTTTCCACAGAACATAATAAACCCGTCATTGCTTCTCACTCCAATGCGCACGCCATCTGCCCCGTCAGCCGCAATCTTCACGATTGGCAAATCGATGCGATTGTCGCATCGGGCGGTGTTATTGGTATCAATCTCTACAAAGATTTTTTAGAGATTGATGGTAAAGCAACGCTTGATAGCATTCTGCGCCACGTTGAACATTTCCTCTCCCGCGGAGCGGAAAATGCACTCTCACTCGGATGTGATATGGACGGTGCTGATTTACCCGATGATATTCCCGATCTTTCACATCTTGACCGTCTTGCCGAGCACCTTTTGGCACACGGATATTCGCAAGAATTGGTAAACAATCTCTTTTTTGAGAATGCCTATCGATTCGCGCAAAAACATTTTTGATTTATATGAATTTCTATTTATAAACAGGAGACACGACCATGTTGTACAAAAGCACAAGAAGTCAGGCGCCTGCATCCCACAGCGCCGCACAAATCATTAAGCAAGGCCTTGCCGCAGATGGCGGTCTGTTTGTGCCCGAGGAGATACCCTCACTTTCTATGGCTGAAATTGAGGCGCTTTGCCACGAATCTTACCCTGTAAGAGCTGCAAAAATTCTTGCAAAATTTTTGACCGATTACACTTATGAGGAGCTTCTTACCGACTGCGAAGCGGCTTATGGCGAGTCATCTTTTGTTGGCGGTGCGGCACCTCTTGTCAACCTCTGTGACAATAAAGAAATCTTGGAGCTTTGGCACGGTCCTACCGCTGCTTTCAAAGATATGGCTCTGCAAATTATGCCCCGTCTGCTCTCACGCGCTCTGACCAAAACCGGTGAAGAACGTACGGCACTCATTCTCGTTGCCACCTCGGGTGACACAGGTAAAGCAGCTCTTGAGGGATATAAGGATATCGACCGCATCAAAATTATGGTATTCTATCCCGTAGACGGTGTCAGCCGCGTACAAAAGTTGCAAATGGCAACACAAACGGGGGACAACGTCAACGTTTGCGCCATCGAGGGCAACTTTGACGATGCACAAACCGGTGTTAAGGTCATCTTTGGTGACAGCGAAATGGTACAAAAACTGAACGAGAACGGCTATTTCTTCTCTTCTGCTAACTCCATTAACTGGGGACGTCTCGCTCCGCAAATTGTTTACTATGTATCTGCTTATTGCGATCTGCTCACCGCGGGTAAATGCCGCGCAGGCGAATCCTTTAACGTTTGTGTTCCTACGGGCAACTTTGGCAACATTTTTGCCGCTTACATTGCAAAACTGATGGGACTTCCCATCAATAAGTTGATTTGCGCTTCCAATGCAAATAACATTCTCACAGATTTCTTGCGCACGGGAACCTATGACCGCAACCGCGATTTTTATCTCACAATGTCTCCCTCGATGGATATTCTCATCTCGAGCAATCTTGAGCGCTTACTCTACTTCACCGCAGGTAGCGAGAAAACCGCCGACTATATGAAACAACTGAACCTAACCGGTGCATATAGCGTCGACGCTGACGTTTTTGCAAAAATCACTGAAAACTTTGTTGGCTATTTTGCAAACGAAAAAACAACCGCTGACACCATTCGCACTTGTTGGGAAAAGTATGGCTATCTTGCTGACACGCACACCGCCGTTGCCATCTCTGCCGCCGAGCAATACATCAAGGAGAGTGGTGATACACTCCCGATGGTCATCGACTCCACTGCAAGCCCCTATAAGTTTGCCAACAACGTTTACCGCGCCATAACAACACAAGAACCCGAAAGTGATCTCGCGGCTCTTGATGCGCTTTCCAATACAACCAATACCGAAATTCCCTATCCTCTTGCCGGTCTTGCACAAAGAAAGGTGCGTTTTGAAAAGGTCGTTAACAAAGAGGATATGGCTGCGGCTGTTCTCGAATATCTCAACATTCAATAATCACAAAAAAAGACGGCATTGCAAGTGCAATGCCGTCCCCCCGATGGAGTTTTAGAATTCCTTGGGCTTGAAGGTTGCGCAGAGCGTGTCGCCGGATGTGGATGCGTTGTGAGGACCTACGGCAATTTCGTTTGCTGTGCAGTGAGTATCGCAATCGTGATAATAGCAATTTTGTACGTTGCACTTAATACCCTTGATGTGCTTGCTGCAGCATTCCTCGTGCTTCTTCATTTCCATTTTTCTTTCCCCCTTGCAGTTTTATGCAAAAGACTATGTGCTTTCGCTGCATTTAGTTTTTCCGCGCTTGAGCAAATTTATTCGTTTTGAAAGGAGGTCCTTTTGTGGCACTTTTCGTCATAGCCGATCTGCATCTGTCGTCAGACGGCACCAAATCAATGGAAAAATTCGGCCCCAGATGGACCGACTATATGCAAAGACTCAAGAAAAACTGGGGCGCTGTTGTGCGTCCCGAGGATACCGTTATCATTCCCGGTGACATTTCGTGGAGTCTCAAACTTGAAGAAGCCGTAGACGATTTTCGCTTTTTGAACGAACTTCACGGTAAAAAACTCATTGGCAAAGGCAACCACGATTTTTGGTGGTCAACTGCCAGCAAAATGAAAGCATTTTTTGCCGCAAACGAATTTGATACCATTGACATTCTTTACAACAACGCCTACGACATGGGTGACTGCATTGTGTGCGGTACACGCGGCTGGTTTGTAGAAGAATCGCAACAGCACACGGTTGGAACAGTCGACTATGATCGCATTGTCAATCGCGAGGTTATTCGACTTCGTATGAGTCTTGATGAAGCCGTTAAATTGCGTGGTGAAAGCAAAAAACAGATTCTTCTCTTTTTCCACTTTCCACCCGTTTGGTGTGACTTTGTTTGCCGCGAAATAGTGGACGTATTGCACGAATACGACATCAAGACCTGCTATCACGGACATATTCACGGAATGTACGGTGTGCCGCGAAAAATGCAATTTGAAGGCATTGATTTCATAATGTGCGCGGCAGATCATCTGCTTTTTACTCCTTTGCCCATTTTCTTACAATGAAAATGAAGATTTCGAGTTGAAATTTTGCAAAATCTATTGACAAAATGCAAAAAAAATTATAAAATATTGTCTGTATGTAAAAAAATTACCATAAACCTATTTGGAGGACATTTGAAATGAGTTTGATCAAATCCACAAAAGCCGAAAAGAGCACCTATAAGTTGGAGTTCTCGGTAGACAAGGCAACCTTTGATAAGGCGGTATCCAACGTTTACCGTAAGCAAGTCGGCAAAATCGCAGTTCCCGGCTTCCGCAAGGGAAAGGCCCCCCGTTCCGTAATTGAGAAAATGTACGGCAAGGGATTTTTCTATGAAGATGCTATCAATGAGGTTCTTCCCGATGCTTTTGACGAAGCACTGAAAGAGTCCAAGCTGGACATGGTTGGCCAGCCCGAATTCGATATCGTTTCCATCGATGATAACGGCGTTGTACTCTCTGCGATTGTTGCGGTTAAGCCCAACGTAAAGATTGCCGACTACCTTGGTATCGAGGCAGAAAAGAACGTAGCAGAAGTTACCGATGAAGAAATTGAAAACGAAATCAACATGGTTCGTGAGCGCAATTCTCGCGAAATCGAAGTTACCGACGCAGCTGCTGTTATGGGCGACGTTTGCCACATCAACTACGAAGGTTTTGTTGATGGCGTTGCATTTGAAGGCGGCAAGGGCGAGGACTACCCCCTCAAGCTCGGTTCCGGCAACTTCATTCCCGGTTTTGAAGAAGAAATCGTTGGTCACAAGGTTGGCGAAGATTTTGACGTAAACGTTACCTTCCCCACCGAGTACCACGCAAAAGAACTCGCAGGCAAACCCGCAGTTTTCAAAACAACCATCCTCAAGATCAAGCACATCGAGCTTCCTGAATTGGATGACGATTTTGCAAAAGACGTTTCCGAATTTGATACTATGGATGAATATCGTGCCGACGTTAAGGCAAAAATTGCTAAGAGACATGAGACCGAAGCAGAAAACCGTTTCGAATCCGCTATTCTCGATACTCTCATTGAGAAGCTCGAAGCTGATATTCCCGAAGCTATGTTCGCCGCTGAGACCGAGAATTTCGTTCGCGACTATGACAACCGTCTGCGCATGCAAGGACTCGATCTTAAGACCTACTTCCAATACACCGGCATGACTCTTGATCAGCTCCGTGAGTCCCTCAGACCCCAAGCTGAAAAGCAAGTTAAGCTCCGTCTCGCTCTTGAGAAGATCGCGAAAGCAGAAAAACTCAAGGCAACCAAGACCGAGATCAACGCTGAGTACAAGCGCATTGCCGACGAGTACCAAATGGAAGTTGACAAGATTCGCGAGCTGATTCCGGAAGATTCTATCGCTGAGGATATGAAGGTTAAAAAGGCGATGGATCTGGTTAAAGAGAACGCAATTATTAAGTAAGAACTCTTCATTCTATTTGAACCGGAAGTCGCATCTGCTATTTCCGGTTCATTATTTCATAAGAAAAGAGGTATTTTAGTATGTTCGATCCCAAACTTTACACACAAGATGCTCTCGTCCCTATGGTTGTGGAACAAACCAGCCGTGGCGAGCGTTCCTATGATATTTTTTCACGTTTGCTCAATGATCGCGTGATCTTCCTCTCCGATCAAGTCAACGACACCACCGCCTCTCTCGTTGTTGCGCAAATGCTTTTCCTTGAGGCACAAGACCCCGATAAGGATATTTCTTTCTATATCAACTCCCCCGGCGGAAGTGTCAGCGCAGGTATGGCAATTTATGACACAATGAACTTCATCAAGTGTGACGTTTCTACCATTTGCATCGGTATGGCTGCAAGCATGGGCGCGTTCCTGCTCTCCGCAGGTGCCAAGGGCAAGCGTTTTGCTCTCCCTCACAGCGAAATTATGATCCACCAACCTCTCGGCGGTGCTAAAGGTCAGGCAACCGATATTGAAATTCAGGCAAAGCAGATCCTTCGCATTAAGGCAACTTTGAACGAAATCCTTGCCGCAAACACCGGCAAGCCCTTGGAAATCATCGAGAAGGACACCGACCGCGATAACTATATGACAGCACAAGAAGCCCTTGACTACGGTTTGATCGACAAGATCCTTACCCATCGCCCCTGACGATTTTTTGAAAGGATTTTCGCATTTTTATGGCAAACAAAAACAATGTAAACGACAATAATCTGCGTCACTGTTCCTTTTGCGGCAGAAATGAGCATCAGGTTACCTTTCTCATTCCGTCGCAATCGGGCGCATATATTTGCGACCTTTGCGTAGAACAATGCAGTGACCTCATTGAACAAATCGACAGTCACGTACCGGGACTCGACAATGGCAAAATGACCCTTGAAGAACTTCCCCGTCCTATGGAAATCAAGGAAGAGCTTGACAAGTACGTAATCGGTCAAGATGAAGCCAAGGTTGCCCTCTCGGTTGCCGTTTACAATCACTACAAGCGCATTTTAACCATGCAAACAAAAAAGCCAAAGAAAAAGGCAAAAAAGAATGATGTTACAGAACCAGAAAACGTCGAGGAAGAAATCGAGCTTCAAAAGAGTAACGTTCTTTTGCTGGGTCCCACGGGTGTTGGTAAAACCTATCTTGCACAAACCCTTGCAAAAACGCTCAAGGTTCCCTTCGCCATTGCCGATGCAACCACGCTGACAGAAGCCGGTTACGTTGGTGAAGACGTTGAAAACATCCTTTTGCGCCTGATTCAAGCGGCTGATTTTGATATTGAGCTTGCAGAACGCGGCATCATTTACATTGACGAGATCGATAAGATCTCTCGCAAAAGCGAGAACCGCTCCATCACTCGTGACGTATCCGGTGAGGGCGTTCAACAAGCGCTTTTGAAAATTCTTGAGGGCACTGTTTCCAATGTTCCTCCGCAAGGCGGACGCAAGCATCCCAATCAAGAGTTCATTCAAATTGACACCAAGAACATTCTCTTCATTTGCGGCGGTGCGTTTGACGGACTGGAACAGATTATTCAAAAGAGAAAAGGCGGTCAAACCATCGGCTTTAGCGGTGAGATCAAGACCAAGTCTGAGCGCAAGGATAGCGGCGTCTACCGTGATGTTGTTGCACACGATATCGTCAAATACGGTCTTATTCCCGAGTTGGTCGGCCGTATTCCCGTAATCGTAGCACTCAACGATTTGGATAAAAACGCTTTGGTTCGCATTCTTACCGAACCTCGCAGTTCCTTAACCAAGCAGTATGTAAAGCTGTTTGAAATGGACGGTGTAAAGCTTATTTTCACGCCTGAATCTTTGGATGCAGTTGCTTCTTTGGCGCTTGAGCGCCACACAGGTGCGCGCGGCTTGCGTTCCATTTTGGAGCGAGCAATGACCGACATTATGTATGAAGTTCCCTCTCGCGACGATGTTTTGAGCGTGGAAATTACACCCGAATGTATTCGTGGCACGGGAATGCCGATTTATCATTTGATCAATGAATAACAAAAAGCAGTCTCCAAGGAGACTGCTTCTTTTGTTGATATTCGTTAACTGTTGCAACCGCATTTGCCGTGACGATCACGATCGCGGTCCGGCGCGTGGTGGGTAAAGGGTGCGCTGTCTCCACAAAATTCACCTGTAGGGAACGGCATAGAACGGAATACGCGGCAGGGATCGTCTTCCTCAACGGGAACACACTCCTTTTCGGGGATGCAGTATTCGGTTGCTTGAATCAGGTATTGTGCAGAACGAACAATGCGAATGACCGAGAAGATACCGAGAGAAACAGTGAGGTAACGCTCGCCACCTCTTCCATCGCCGCTACCAAAGCCACCAAAACAAAGAGGCGCTTCAAGACAAGCGTGTACGGGCTTGGGAATATCGTTCTCGCAGCAGCAGCAACAGCAAGTACAATCGCTAACGCGCTCTACAATGCGTGCGCCAAGGAGCACGGGAGAAACAACTTCAATGATTGCAGTGGGCTCATTCTCTTCTTCGCTTTCATGGGGTGTGCAACCGCAGAAGTTCTCACCTGCCACTCCGTGGCTTTTGAATACGCTGACATTGCTCTCCCCACCATAAAGGATAACACGTTTTTCGAGCACAGCAATGCCCTCGATCTCTTGCGAGCGACCTGCACAAACACAGGCTTCAAATACGAGTTTTACGTAAAAACGAATGTTGACCGAATAGAATCCGCGGTTGAAGCGAATGGGGTCGATATCGATACACGTCCAAACGATCTTTGCGCTTTTGGCGCGAATCGAGCCGGTGTGCTCCAAAACTTCGTTACCAAAATCCGAAAGATAAACGCGTGCATTTTCAAAGCAATCGCGGTCGCGGCAAGAATCCAGGACGCGATTGGTGTCAATGCATACGGTCTCGCGTCCCGAAGGTCCCCCCGGCACGCAAGAAAATTTATTTTCTGCCATAGCCAAATCTCCTTTGAAGATAATTTCAGAGAACTACTCTCTTTGCTAATATTCTATGCGGCGCGCGGTGAAATGACACCCAAATTTTCCATTTTTCGACCAAAAGAATTTTATTTCTTTTTTGAGAAGATTTTGAGCACTTCCCTCTTGCAAACCGATAAAGAATCGGTTATAATATAAGTAATAAAAGCAAAGGCAGGTTTTGATATGCTGAAAAAGATTTTGATTTTTGTTTTGGTAGCAGCAATGCTCTTGCTCGCATCCTGCGATGTGGTTGATGTCATTGACCACGGCAAGACAACTCCCGTGGAAACCACCAATCCCAATGAGACAACCGGTCCGCAAACAGAATACACACCTTGGGGGGTTTGGTATTCCTATGATGCTTCTGCCGCTATCGAGCTTACGCAAGGCGGCGATAAAGTTAAGCTCTATTCTCTTCAAACAGGATATTACGAGTATTTTCAAATGGTGGAGGCTGATTGCATTTTTGACGGTGACGCCACTTTTACTGCGACCGTTGAGGATGATCAAAAATTGACCTTTACGTTTGATAAATATAAAGATACATTAACTTTTGAGAACGACACCTTTACGCGTATGGAAAAATCTCCTACAGAACACCCTGAATATGATCTTCCCGATTATGCTCAACTCGATTCCTCCTTCTATATAACCGTTGAGGAAATTGATTTTGCTCCCATTTCCAAACTCGTTTTTGAGGGCGCTCCCTACAATATCGCTTCGGCATTTTATTCTGATATGAGAAACTTCCCCGTTGCCGAAAACATTGGTCGCCCCGCACAAAGCGGTGACTGCGTAAAAATTGATTATTGCGGAAAACTTGACGGTGTTGCATTCAGCGGCGGAACAGCTAACGGCGTTTCTTTATTTATTTCCGACTACAAAAACGGATATATTCCCGGATTTACCGAAGGTATTATCGGTCACAATGTTGGCGAAACCTTTGACGTTGACGTTACCTTCCCCGAAAATTATCATGCTACCGATCTTGCCGGCAAAGCAGTTGTGTTTACAATGACTCTCCACTGTATTTATGATCTTTCTTTGACAGACGAAAAAGTGGAAAAATTTGAGGGCAACAGCTATAAAACCTATGATGAATGGTTAAAGGTCGAACAGCTGGCAATTACAAAAGAGTTGTTCTCCGATGCCATTTTGAAAGCAACCACCACAAAAACTCCCATTCCCTCTGAAGCATATCTCTACTACTACCAACAAACGATGGATTATTACCATTTGGTAGCATATTATTATGGGGTTGATTTTAGTTGGCTGATGAATTATTACGGTTTAAATGAAATGATCATTATGCAGCAAGCCCTTAATCAAGCAACCTACAATATGGCGCTTTTGCTTTTGATGGAACAAAAGGAGCTCTCATGGACAGATGAAGAATTTGCCACAAAACACGAGGGATATGTAACAAAATATCTTGAAAGCAACAAAGATGCACCTCGTGAAGAGGCGGTTGCTTATGCCGACACGATGAAAAATCAAATTGAACTTGATCTCGCAGAAGAAAAAGCTTTGATTTGGTCGTTTGGTATGATTTTCCCCTCTGACAAAGAATAAACCCCGGCGGAAATCTTCACATTTGTGAGGATTTCCGCCTTTTTTAGGAAATCTTGCCTTTTTTTGCGATAAACAACAGTTGACAAATGCCATAAAATATTGTATAATAAATAAGCACACCAAATGGGGGTGCAATGGTTTCGACGGGGATTCTGAAACACGATAAGCGTGGCGAGCCGGGTAATCTCGTAAACTGCCCAAAACTTAAAAATAAACGACAACAATTCTGTTGCTATGGCTGCCTAATCTTTGCGCGTTAGCGTAAAGATGGCAGTGCCGTGACCTGCGGGTCACCCGTTCCTCCGATGAGTACCACGGCTTCGGACTGAACGTCATGTGAGTGGTGCACGTGCATCGGCCGTTCGCACTTGAGCCGATCATGCATAAAAGTGCTACCTGATGGCAGAGCGTGTCTGTTCGCGCCGCCTGACGGGAAATTCAAATAACAGACTATCCACGAAGAAAGTCGTGTGGATGGGTTTTCGGACAGGAGTTCGATTCTCCTCATCTCCACCAAAAAGTCAAGGGGGTTGCTTTGCAACCCCCTTGGCTTTTTGGCG
>JAZSFM010000043.1:0-14214 GCA_045532215.1 Eubacteriales bacterium
ACGCCTTCGTGACGCTTTACGTAATATTTGTCTTCGTGCGGCACACCATCTACTGTGTAGCTATCTACAAAAGAATAAATGGAGATGAGCTGTGCCACGATGACAAAGGTGATGATCAACGCCACCGAAACAGCAGCCAAAACAGCAATGGCGATTTTTTGTCGCTTGAGCATCGAGCGTTTTTTATCAGTCACGGGGGTTGCCTTTTCCCAACGTGCTACAAGGCGAATATCTTCATCCGTTTCAATAACAGAATCCGCACTCACCCGCACGTCACCGCAATACCACCCACAAAAGGTGTATCCACGGCGCACAGGCGTTGGCAACTCTCCAACGGGTTGACCACACACGCCCTCGCGGCTCAGTTGCGATACAGTGCCACGGTTGGCATCGAATATCAAGTTGATAATGGTTCCTGTTTTCATTGATTTTTGTGTTTCCTTTCTTTGAAACCTCTAAAATCTTATACTTTGCCTGCTTGGCGTGTTTTTCTTTTCACCAGCACAACCACACCTGCAACAGTCATTGTAAGTGCGGGAAGAACTGTGAGAATAACTGTAGCGGTGATGATACCTGGGTTGATAGAGGTCACACCCGTGGCGCTATTTGTTTGCATATGCTGCTTGGTATCGATTTGCGAATCGTAAAGCTCCAAGAAACTCAAACCAACAGGGTTAACTTCCTTGCCGATGTAGCGCAAAACAGAAAGAAGTGCATCGGTGTTACCGTAGGAGGTGCTACCTAGAAGTGCATTCCCTGCAAAGTCGGTAGAGCCGACTGCGCAAACGAAAGAGGGCTGATTAACAGTGGTATATCCCATTCCCTCGCCAATGGTGCGAGGTTCCGCCGAAATGGTCATTACGTTAAACTCACCCTGACCAACCAACAAATCCACACCGTTCTCTTTGGTGAGTTGTTCTCCGCCTGCCATAACCGAATAGTTGGCATTGTCACTTGTGCGGAAGACATCGAATATCATACGGTTCCAACCGTCTCTGCTTGCGTGCGCATAGGTGTATGCGGGCTGATTGTTCTTTTCGTCTGCCATTACGTAGCCGCGGTCATAGGTGGAAGAATATGCTACGGGAATAGCGTTCTTGAAAACAATTTTGGGTTCGGTTCCTGCGGCAATAATGTCACTCAAAGAAGCCGCACCGATTCCCTTGCCTACGGGATACTGTGCAACAAATGCGTCACCCGTACCATCCAGCTTGCTTTCAACATCACGAATAACGTAGTTACCCTTGACGGTTTCGCCTGCGGCATTTTGACCGTTTGCACGCTTGTATTCAATCCCCCAGAAGGAGAGATATTCCTCAAGGTTGGGCAGGTGAGGCGTATCGGCATCCATAAATACCATAAAGGAATAGGACTTGTCCAGGTGTGCATCCAACTTTTTGGTTTCGGAAACCGCTACGTTCTCGTTGCCAAATGCCGAAACAAAATCGGTTTGGGGATCAAACGTAAGGATCAAGCGGCAGTTTTCGGGGATTTCGTCATTTGCAAGATCAAGGAATTGAATCTCATATCCTGCGCCCTCGATTACCTTCATAAACTCGCTATAATCGGACCAATTTGCGCGGTCATTGAGATCCCATTCTGCAAAGGGCTCACCGTGATTGATGGTAAGGCAGCAAATCGGCGCCTCTGCACCCGTAACGTCGAGGATCTGCTTAACAAACTGCTTTTGTCCGTTATAACCGATCGGAACATCGGTGGCAGATTCGGAATCGTAGGTGTAGAAGGAGCGTGCCGAGCTGATGCGGAACTCTGTGCCGCTGGCAACGATAATATTGCTTGGATAAATGGTGGAATAGGAGGTGCTGCGATACATATTCACCGAGGAGGGGTTGCTCCAAACGTCTCTCCAAGATACCTTAATGGTATCGGGAAACTGCTTTTGCAGACTGAGAGCCGTGTAATATACGTAGCGCATAGAATCGGCTTTGATCAGCTGGTCGGGCTCGGTGCAAAAAATGATTTCCACCTCTACGGGTTCTTCCCGCTTTTGATTTGCCTGATCAATAATATACTCCAAATATCCAACGGTTTCATCCATCAGCGTATACATACCACAATCTTTATAAACGTTTTGGGTTTGCTGATAGACGGTATATCTGGACTTTGGCGTCAGGTCGATAAACCAGAGCTGACTTGTGCAGAGTGCTGTCATGCCAATATTGAGGAGCAGAACAACAACAATGACAAGAGCGCAAAGTCCCAATGAGGCGGAGCCGCGACGGAGCTTACGCTCCCATCCGTTTCCGAGTTTCATATCTGTTTCTTTCCTTTCTTCGGGGTTTCGTTATGCACGGCGGCGTCTGATGAATACAACTGCCGCAACTGCCAACGTAGTTACTGCGGGGATGAGTGCCAATACAATCGTCCAACGCAACATTTGTGCAGTGGTGACGGTACTGATATCGTAGGATGCAAAAGGTTTGATGGTCAATCCTATGGGAGCGGTACGTCCACCAATCTCTTCGAACAAAGAGAGCAATACGTCACCGTTATCATATACGGCAGACTGCAAATAAGTGCGCGTAGCAAAATGAACAGAGGACATAACACCCACATAGGATGCGCCGCCCGTTTCATTTGTTTGCTCTGTCAAACTCATCAAAATGCAAGAGCCCTGCGCAATCTCCTGTCCGTTTGCCCAGTGGGAAGTATTCTCACTGCTGCGATACAAGGGATAGAGTGTGCGCGTGCGACCGTTTTTGGTTCCAACGTAGGTACCATCCTGTTTTGCGATAAAACCCTCACCTGTTACAGAGAGTGCCGTTGCGTTACCGAAAACAACATACTCATTTGCGGGGTCAACAAAACGATTGTTCTCAACATCTGCGGCGTGACCGTAAATGGTGTAACCGTCAGATGTCAAAGAACCCGAGGTATCCTGCACCATATAACGGTAGGATACACCCGTTGCACTGTTTGTATCATATTTGGTTTCAATGCCCCACTCTTTGATGTAACTCTCAAAATTGGGCAGCTTGGGCGTTCCGTTCTCCAAAAAGACGAAGAAGGAATGTCCGTCTTCTGCCAAAAATGTATCCAAAATTTCCACTTCGGAAATGGCAGACAAACCGTCGGATTCGACGATGAGGTCGGTGTTGGGGTTGTAACTGATAATCAGGTCGCAGGCATCGGGAATGGGGTCCTTATACAAGTCCATATAAACCACTGTGTAGCCCGCATCATCAAGAATGGTCAGAAGTTCATAGTCGTAGGAAACTTCACCGTGATTTGTCAACAGACAAGCCATACGGGACTCTTCGTCAACCGCGTGCATCAAGGCAGAGCTGAGCTTGCGCTCGCCACTGTATGCCCAGGGCTCGGTGCTTTTCTCATCTTCAAACACGTAAAAGTCCGTCCAGTTGTAAACGCGATGATATCCCTCGCTGACAACAATGACGTTTGTGCTGTTCAAGGAAATTTCAATATCCTCACCTGTCAAGGGATTCTTGCTAACCATATAGGGCTTAACAGGAGTGGGATTGACGTAAATATCGTGATACTTAAGCGTGATATTTTCAAAGCGTTCTGCCAATGCTTCTGCTGTGTGGTGGAGATAATAGTTCTCACTTCCCTCAGCTTTTACGGCATCCTTAAGGTTGCAGAACAAAATTTCAATCTCGGGTAATTTTCCATTTTTTTGGCGATATGCCTCAAACGTGCTCTCAAGAAGCGTGTAGCAATCTTCGGTGACGTCAAATGCCAACGTGGGAGTGAGCGACGTGTAAAGCTCATACCGCTCCACCAAAGAGGAAAGCACCGCATTGGCAAGCACCGCTACCAAAATGACCATCACGGTCAAGGTAGCCGCCACTGTGGCATAACGCACCTTTTTGTTGCGTAGAAATCGTTTTTTCATAAATGCGCTTCCTCCCCAGCATTAACCCCAACGGCGTATTTCGTAAACGCGAATGGTCAAAAACAGGAAAACAAATGCAAGAGATGCATAGTACAAGAGCGCCGCATAATCGAACACGCCTGCGCTAAAGTTGGTATAACGGCTGAGTATCGATATCCAATCGATGATAAAACGAATGGCATAACTACCGATGATGGGTTGTCCCGAAGCATCGGTCAGCATATTGAATACATTGAGCAATACCATAACTGCAATAACACCGATGGTGATAACAGCTGCGGAAAGTTGATTTTCAGTCATAGCCGAAATAAAGGTACCAATGGCAATGAGTGCCGCGCCCAAGAGAATAAGAGCAATCAGCGAGCCAACAATCTGTCCCGTAACGGGACCAATGTGCGTCATCGTATATTCCGCCCCACCACGCTCTGCAGCGGCAATCACGTACAAGGGAATGAAGTTGATACAAGAAAGCAGAACACCGCCCACAAACAGGGTCAGTGCGGCAAAATACTTTCCAAGAACCATACCTGTAATGGTAACGGGCGCGGTTAGGAGCATTTGCTCGGTGCGCATCTTTTTCTCCTCGGCGAACAGTCTCATCGTCAAAAGCGGAATGAGAATAACGAAAGCGATGATGAGGTAAAAGAAATATTGATTGGTGCTATACGTTCCGGCGATGATGGTCGTGTAGCAACACAGGAGCGCCGAGAACACCAAAAAGATACCCAAATAGATGTATCCGATGGGGTTGATGAAGTAAGAGGATAACTCTTTACGGTAAATGGCAAACATAAAACGAAAGTTCCTTTCTGTAATGAGTGGATCGGCAAATCGGTTGACGGATTATTCGTCGTCTTCGTCGATATTCTTGGCTGCCTCTGCTCTTTGGCGTTCTGCCTCGGCATAAAGAACTGCGCCCAGCTCTCTTTCTTGATTGTTGGCTTGTCCTCTGCGGTTCTTGCGTGCAACACGCTCGCGGGAAGCACCAATGGCCTTCTTCTCCTCGGATTGGTCAACAACCGAGATGAAGATATCCTCAAGACTCATACCCATCGATTCGATACCAACCAAAGGCCAGTTGCGCTCAACAAGCTGATAGAACAACTTTTTGCGAATGTCGATGCCGGCATCGCTTTCAATCATATAAGAGTACGCGTCACCGTCACGCTCTGCCAAACTCTCGGCATAGGCAATACCGGGAAGCGCGCGAAGCATAGTCAATACGTCCTTTTGAGGGCCAACAATTTTGACGTTGAAGCGGCGGTTTTGGCTCATTACGTTTGCAATATTCTCGGTCTTTTCATTGGCAACAATTTTGCCCTTGTTGATGATAACGATGCGATCGCAAACAGCTTGTACTTCCTGCAAAATGTGCGTGGAAAGAATAACCGTGTGTGCTTTGCCCAAACTACGAATGAGGTTGCGGATTTCGATGATCTGCTTGGGATCAAGACCAACGGTGGGTTCGTCGAAAATAATGACCTTGGGATTGCCAATCAGCGCTTGTGCAATGCCCACTCTTTGACGGTAACCCTTGGAGAGCGTGCGAATGACCTTGTGGTACATATCGCTAATCTTTACGGTTTCGCAAATGGTTTTCAAATGCTCCGCACGGTCAAGCTTGCAGCATTTGAGGTCGTATGCAAAGTTGAGGTATTCCCCAACCGTCATATCCAAATAAAGAGGCGGGTGCTCGGGCAGATAACCAATCAGTTTTTTCGCACCGATGGGATCGCTGAGAATATCAATGCCTGCAATGCACGCTTTGCCTGACGTAGAAGAAAGATATCCCGTGAGGATATTCATCGTGGTACTCTTACCCGCACCGTTGGGGCCTAACAGACCTACGATTTCGCCTTCTTCCACCGTAAAGCTGATGTCATCTACAGCACAGGTGGTACCGTAATTTTTTACAAGATGCTCAATTTTTATCATGAGAGGGTTCAATCCTTTCTGACTCTTTTGGAAGCAATACTGCCCCATATTATAATTCAAATTATATTTTAACATATATATATGACAAAACAATGAACAAGCGCGAAGAAATGTTCCTATTGCCCCTGATTTTCTTGTGAAATTTATGTGTCTTTTCATAAAAAATCCGTGATCACTGCATAAAACGCCCACAGAAGGAAAAAATAAAGGCAGCAAGACGCGCGTGTGGGATTTTTCACCCCAACCCGCGAGCGCAATATCATCATACCAAAGGAGTATCAAAATGAAAAAGAACTGGAAAGAATCCGAATTCTTCAAAAAACTGAAGCACATTCGTGTAAACCGCGCGGTTTACCTCTCTGCAATCATTGTGCTTCTCTCCATCTCCGTAGTCCTCATTATCACCGCCGTTAACAACCGTGCCAACAAGCCCTCTATTAACACAACCACACCGCCTCCCGTAACCGAGACCCCCAAGCCACAAGAGACTACGCCTCCCCCTCAAACGGATGAGAATGACAAGCCCACACTGAACAATACCATTCCCGAGTTTGCTCTCCCCGTAGGCGGTGTGCTCTCTCAAAAGCACAGTGTGGATACGCAGGTATTCTCCCCTACGCTGAACGAATACCGCGTGCACCTTGGCATTGACATCGCCACCGAGGAAGCCGCTCCTGTGTTTGCGATGGCGGCAGGAACCGTTGCACAAATTTGGGAAGACCCCATGATGGGCTGGAGTTTAGCTCTCTCTCACACAGGGGATGCTGTAACGGTTTATAAAAACCTTTCCAAGCAGTTTGCCGAAGGCATTACCGTTGGAGCTGAAGTAGAGGCAGGACAACTTTTGGGAAGCGTTGGCGACACCGCTATGATCGAAATTGCAGAAGAACCTCACCTGCACATGGAAATGACCGTGAAGGGACTGCAGGTAGACCCTCTCGAATATTTCAGCAAAGAAGTTCTCTCGGTACTCACCGAGGATTCTATTTACGAAAGCGAAACCGATAAGTAAACAACAGCAAAAGGGGCTGTCTCAAATGCGAATTTGAGACAGCCCCTTTTAGGGGATAGTCAGATTTAGGCAAGAAGCGGCGTTCTTCGAGGCGACCGGCGTACAAAGGTACGTCAAGCCTCGAAAACGGCGGTAGAAAAAGTCAATTTTATTGGGAGAATTTCGGAGAAATTCAACATATTACTGTCTCATTTGCTGATTTTCATTGGAAATGAGCGTTTTTATTCCTTTTTTTGACTTTTTCGGTCTTGCCAAATGTGACAGCCCCTTTTAGGGGATAGTCAGATTTAGGCAAGAAGCGTCGTTCTTCGAGGCGACCGGCGTACAAAGGTACGTCGAGCCTCGAAAACGGCGGTAGGAAAAGTCAATTTTATTGGGAGAATTTCGGAGAAATTCAACATATTACTGTCTCACTTGCTGATTTTCATTGGAAATGAGCATTTTTATTCCTTTTTTTGACTTTTTCGGTCTTGCCAAATGTGACAGCCCCTTTTTATGCTCCAATCCGCTCTTTTTCGCATACACTGTAACGAGGCAATCTGCCTCAAATATCAGTCAAAAAGGAGATTTTATGGCGCAATTTACAAATCAAGCGCAGTTATCATACAACGACGCAATCATCAACTCTAATATTGCGGTGGGTGAGATTTTGAAAGTGCTCTCGGCAACCAAGACCGCCGTGATGAACGACTACACGCAAAATGATGACGTCACCTACGTTATCAGCGTCGTCAATTCCGGAAACACGCCCGTCAGCGGCGTGACGGTGACCGACAATCTCGGTGCTTACCCCTTTGGCGACACAACACTCTATCCCCTGACCTACGTGGAAGGATCCGCGCGACTTTATATCAACGGCGTTCTGCAAGCAGCTCCCACCGTAACGGCAGGTCCTCCGCTCGTCTTTAGCGGCATTAGCATTCCCGCAGGCGGCAATATGATCCTCATTTATGAGGCAGACGTCAATGCGTTTGCTCCCCTCGGCAGTGAGGACAGCATCGTCAACACCGCAACAATTACGGGCACGAATCTGCCCTCAACTCTGACCGTAAGCGAGACCGTCACTCCCCAATCCGAACCTCTGCTCTCCATTACCAAGAGCATCAGCCCCGTTCCCGTAGCCGAAAATGGCACTGTGACCTACACGTTTGTCATTCAAAATCAGGGCAATGCCCCCGCTGATGTCGCAGCTAACGTGACGCTGACCGACACCTTTGACCCTATTCTTTCCAACCTCGTCGTGCAGCTGAACGGCGTGGAACTCGCACAAGGCACAGGTTACACCTACGCAATCACCGAGGGTGATTTTGCAACCGTTCCCGGTGTGATCACCGTCCCCGCGGCAACCTTTACGCAGGATGCTGAAACCGGCGCGTGGATTATCACTCCCGGTGTAGCAACGCTCACCGTCACCGGCACGGTATAACCCCAAACCACTCCACGTTGTAAAAAAACGGCCGGACAGTGCACAGGCATTGTCCGGTCCTTTGATTTTTGCTTCATTGTTCTTCTGAAGAACGTGCGGCAATTTGATCCTCTTGATAGCGGTAGTAACGCTTCTTGGCCACAAACACCGTGGCGAAGCAAGAAACTGCACAAAGCAGAGCATAAAACAGAATGTTAGGATCAAATTCCCACTCGATGGTATTGTTGGCAAGCAACTGACGCTCACCGTCAACCACCACGGTTACCGAATGGATGCGGTCAAAATTGAAGCTCGCTTTCCATTCGTGGCGGATTTCTTCGGCAAGACGGGGATAGAGCATCATACCGTCGAGCTCTACCTCGTAACGCTCTCGGCCATTACTGACTACAATGAGAATTTTCTCAACTTGTGCCTTTTCATCCTCGTAGTTGATGAGATAACCGCTCAACTGGGAGACAAAATTTTGATTTTCGGGATCCATAGGTGAGGATGAAACGTCAAACGCTTCTTTTACGGCAATGCCCTCGTTTGATTGTGTGGAAAACAGAGCCACAACCACCAACACCAAACAAAGAATTGCCAAAACCGCACAACCCAACAAGGCGATGTTGTATCCAATATGTTTTTTGATTTCACTTTTCCATTCGATTTGATTCAGTTTCAAAAAAGAGACCCCCTCTCGTTTTTTTGCAATTTTAGAGTTGTTTTTTTACATACGGGGTATCAAAAACGGGTTGTCCTTTCATGCGCTCTTGCGCCAAAGGAGCAGGCGTTGCAAGTGTTCCCTGTTCCAAAATGATCTGTGCGGCGGCGGCTGTCCATTCGGTTACACGCAGGTCTCCGCCCACGATGTCATTCATTACAAGAGATGCGCCCTCTCCAAAGCCGCGTCCGCAGTTGTGGTAGGCAAACGCACCTTGGAAAATGCCCATATCGTTTGTCAAAATCAAACCGCTCATACCAACGTCAATGGCAGAGCCCTTGCCGAGAGTGAAAATAGCGGCATCGCAGAAATCGGTCAGGGGCTTGCCCTCGTGACGTGCGCCGACGTATCCGCCTACGTTGAGAATGAGGGGAATCTTCTTCTCGCGGCAAATTTCATATACGCGAGCGAGTTTGTAGTCCTCTTTTCTGCCAACAAGATAATCTAAAACGACCGCACGAACAGGCAGATCGATGCTCTCCAACAAAACTTCAAGAATCTTTGGACGAATCATTCCGCAATTTTCGCATACGTCTGCAAAAACAGGGGTAGAACCCACACAAACGGCGACGAGTGAATCGGCAGGTGCCGAAATCTCCGCAACCACGGTTGCATCACTGGTTTGACTTTCATCAAAACGTGCACCAAAATGGCGCAGAACCGCCTCATAAGCCGCATCGTAGCTGTGGCAAAGCAAACCGTAATTCGCACCGCTATACTCGGCAAGTGCCTTGGCGGCAGAAACGGAATATTTACCAATGGTGCCCCAAACACCGCTTTCCAGGACGGAAAGTTCGGTTTCAATCAATCTTTTTTGCATGTCCATTTTACTTTCCCTCCTTATACGTTTTTGAGCTCGTCGGCGTGTTCCCACACCTTGATGATAGCATCTACAATGGCGTCGAGCGTTGCTCTATCGGAAAGAAGAACCGCTTGCCCCATCCAAGACCCCTCCTCAAGGGATGCTTTGTCGCATCCGGGAAGGGGCGTGATGTCAATCTTTGTACCAATCATTCTCTCGGTATCACGAGAGGTAACGCAGGGGAAGGTATAAAGGGGTGCGTACCCCGAGCAAATCGGTACCCCCTCTGCCACAAGGGCTTTGATAAATTGGTCGCGCGTGATGCTCTTTTCTGCCAACGCTTCCTTTTTGAAGCGCATCAAAAAGAGGTGATAGGCGTGCGTGGTGATGCGGTCGTCGTAAGCAAGATGCTCAACGAAACCGAGATTTTTGAGCCGACCTGCGAGGTATGCGGCGTTCTTATCGCGCAAAACGACCTCGCGTGCAAGCTTGCTATATTGAGAGAGCAAGATGGATGCCTGCAGCTCTGTGATGCGGTGATCCTGTGCTACACTGATGTATTTGCCGTCTTCTTTACCGCCCGAGAGCATCAATTCAAGATTTTTTGCAAGGACATCGTCATTTGTTGTGATGATGCCACCCTCACCCGAGGTCAAATTTTTGGAGTTTTGGCAAGAGATAGAAGCCGCATCGCCATACGCGCAAATGCTCTTCCCTTTCCATTCCGCTCCAACACCTTGTGCCGCATCAACAATCAGCTTAACGTTGTGACGTTGTGCAATTTCTTCGAGCGCATCGAGATCGGGGGGACAACCGCCAACGGCAACGGCAACAATGGCGCGTGTTTTGTCGGTAATCTTCTCCTCGACAGATGCGGGGGAGATGAGATAGTTGCAGTCATCAATGTCGGCAAATACGGGAGTGGCTCCCGCAAAAACGATGGACGAAAGCGTTGCGATAAAGGTGTAGGGCGGCAGAATGACCTCGTCGCCGCGACCAATACCAAAGCCGCGCAACAAAAGTTCAAGAGAGACCGTGCCGTTGGCAATGGCAAAGCAATGTGCCATGCCACAGTCTGCGGCAAAGGTTGCTTCAAATTGCTCTCTGAGCTTACCGCTCTTGTAGTTGCCCGCAAGAAGGGTATCTTTGAGCATTTCGCGGTCGATATCGGTAACCTGCGGCCAAGCAGGCATATTCTTTTTCAGGACGGGTTCACCGCCATGGAGTGCAAGCATAGTGTTTCTCCTTTGTGTATAATGTTCGCTCACAGAGAGCGGATAAATGCTTTGTAATGTTTGATATGTTGTTCGTTGGCTTCGTCACCGCCAACCGTGTTGGCAGATTGGAAGACCTCGGGTTTGGTGCCACGCTCCTGCGTAATTTCAATGCCGCGACAAACCGCCGCCTGCAAAATCATTGAGCCAATAACGGTAGAAGTTGCTCCCGTGGTGGCGCCTCCCACCGCGATTGCCGCGTCACCATAGCAACCCATGTTGTCGATGACAACGTCGCATACATCGCAAAGCTTTTTCCCCTCGGGATGGCGCGAACGAGAACGTGCCGCGTGCGTTAAGTTTGTAATACAAACCGTCGCAAGCCCTCTTTTACGGGCTTCCTCGGCCATTTCCACCGCTACGGTGTTGCAACCCGAGTTAGAGAACAGGAACATTACTCCCCCCTCTTTGACGGCATCTACGTCATTGAGAAACACCGATGCAAGTCCCGTGACGCGTTCCAACTGACTGCTTGCCGCCGCTGCGCGGTGGAGCATCAGGGAGTCTTCAAGAATCGGGCAAACGCGCACAAGGCCGCCTGCACGATAGAATATCTCCTCGGCAAGAATGTGGGAGTGTCCCGTACCGAACGTAAAAATATATCCGCCCGAGCAAAGTGCATCGGCAATCAGTTCTGCCGCGCGTTCGATGTTTTCCCTTTGAGTGGTCTCTACTGCCTCGATGAGGCGTTTGATTTCGCCTATATAGAGTTGTGCAGAATTCATTTTGCGTCCCTCTCCTTTTGTTGTTTTGCCGCATAAAGAGCCGCCGCAAGTTCGGCGCTCATACACGGCTCGCAAATTTCAATGTTTGGGAATTTTTCTCTTACGCCATTCTCAAACGCTTGGCGAACGGTATTGTTTTTGCAAAGCACACTGCCCCAAATACCAAGCACGTCTGCGTGACAGTTCTCTACCAACACCGATGCGTAACGCACAAGATGTGCGGCGGCATCGAGAAGAATATCCTTTGCAACCTTGTCGCCATCGTTGGCGCATTTTGCTACCATTTTCGAGAATCCCGCAATGTCGGGTTCACTGTCGCCATAGAAAACAGAAATGAGGTCGCGCAGAGCGCGTACACCGAAATACTCGAGTACCGCGGTTGTGAGAGCCGTTTGCGGTGCAACTCCGTCGGCTGCGCGGAGTGCTGCGCGGATACCTTCAAGACCAATGTAATATCCACTGCCCTCGTCACCCGTCAATCGTCCCCAGCCACCCGTGACCGAGATGTTGCCTGCATCGTCCTCGCCGATTGCCATCGAACCCGTGCCAGAAATGATGAGTACACCCGATTTTTGACCACCCGTGAGTGCAAAAAGCGTCATATACGCATCGCTACGAATATACACAGGCACGTCCAAAAGGTTGGTGGCGCGTTTAGCAAATTCTTTTGCCACAGGGCTCTCGGACTCATCGTCGATAGAGGGGTCCCCAATACCGATAGCGGCAATGCTTCCCACGGGGATACCGAGCGCCGCAATGCCTGCTTGCAAATTATCAAGCGCAGCATCAAGACCTATAAAATTGTAATTGAGTGGGCCGCATACTGCCGAGGCAATCTCGCATCCATCGGCGGTGCAGACAACCAGCGCGGTTTTGGTTCCGCCACCGTCAACGCCCACAAAATATCGTTGTTTCATTTTTTATCTCCCTTATAGGATTTTCCTCCTTTATTATATATGATTTTTGGCTTTCTGTCAACGAAAAATTGATGAAAACAAATAGGATTTTCAATTTTTGGCCTTTTTTTGTTTTTTCTTTTCTAAAATTGCGTGCGGGTGTTGACTTTTGGCACTTGATTTTGTATAATGAAGTTAGAAAAGCAAGACAAAACTCCGAAATTGCAAAGGAGAAAGATTATGAAAAACACACTCCGCCTCGGCTTTGCCGATGCTATCATCACCCCCCCTCACCCCGAATATATTTACCTCGACGGCTACGGCTTTCGTCTCTCCCCCGCCACCGAGGGGGTGCGCGATGACTTGCACGCCAAGGTGTGCGCAGTGGTGGATGGCGAAAAGATTTTTTTGCTCTTTTCGCTTGACATCATCGGTCTGCGCGAGGACACCTATCGTCTTATAACCTCACAGATAACCGATTTAACAGGTGTAAAAAAAGAAGATATGGCACTCTCTTGCATCCATACCCACGCCGCACCTGCATCGGGCATTCTTGACGAGCTCCCCATCGACACCGACTATTTCGCCTACGTGGGTGAGGTTTGCGGCCGTGCGGCACTCCGTGCTATTGAACGTGCCTGCCCTGTGTGCGCATCCTTTGCTATCCTGCCCGAAGCCTTGCAAACAAGCCACAATCGTCGAAACGGACGAGAGGTCATCGACCGCTCCATTCGTGCCGTGGCATTCCACAATGAGGATGGAAAGCTTTGCGGTGTGCTCTGTTCCGCTGCGTGCCACGCGGTTATCAATACCGCCTATTCGATTTCTGCCGACTGGCTCGCGGAACTCAACAAACTCTCCACCGATGAAGTTCCCTACCTCTTTTTGCAGGGACGCGGAGCGGATATCAACCCGCAACTGCACCTCAAACTCCCCATTGATGAGATGATTGCACGTTTGGGAAGCGAATTATCGATACCCGTGGCGCAATTTGCCGCAAATTCCGCTCTCGGAAACGCTCTTGTTGGAGAGATAACAAGACGCTATGAAATGGTTCGCATCCCGATGAAAAAAATGACCGATCTTGCGGCTGTTCGCAAAGAAATTGCAATTCAATCCGAGGCATATCGCGCGATTTCTCCCGACGATATTCAAAAGCACTTTGTTCTGCGTCAGCTTCAATGGTATCGACATATGGAAAGAATGATTGAGAACGGTGAGGATTTTGCTCTTAACGTTCCCCTGCAGGTGCTTGCCATTGGCAAAGCGTGTGTCTTCCTCTTTGTTCCCTTCGAACTCCTAACTCTCACAGGCAACAAACTTGAGGATATGTTCGCGAATGCAGGATTTGCACGCGAAACGATCTACGTGTGCGGATATTCCAACATGACCGAGGGCTATCTTGCCCCCGTTGAGGAGTTCGAATTTGGTGGCTACGAGGTTGCCGGTGCGGCTCATTGGTATAACATTCCCGAAGCGTCCCTCGAGAGTGAACCTGCCGTTTTGGATTGGTTCCGCAAGGTAAGCAAAGAATTGAAATAACTTCATACGATAATCAAAACAC
>JAZSFM010000044.1:0-32128 GCA_045532215.1 Eubacteriales bacterium
GGACCACTAACCCTATCCGCTAAGAGAGTTGAATAGACGATGGAGAAATATATTTGTAGGGACCGACATCCTTGGCGGTCCGCCACAAAACAAATCTAAAACTGCACCTCAAAAAATGAAATTTATACTTGACATTGACGCAGCGTCAAGTGGTATGATATAATTAAGAGGGGGTGATGGAATGAGCCAAAAGCATCTTTGGGACATAACCGAGGTTTGCACTATGCTTGATACAACGTCAAGGACGCTTCGGTTTTATGAAGAAAAAGGATTGATACAAAGCACAACCGAGGGGCTTTCCAATCGTCGTCATTATACTGAACAGCAGCTGACACAAATCATCAATGTGTTATCCTTGCGAAAAATGGGACTTTCCTTAAAAGCCATCTCACAACTTTTGGCAAATCACATGGATTTGCGCGATGCGGTTCTCGCAAAACGTGTTGAGATATATGCATCGGTTCATTCCAACTTACAAGAATTGGAACGATTAAATGGTGTGCTTGCTCGTATAGAAGCAGGACAGGATGTCTTTCCAACCGAGCCCGAAAAAAAGATTTCTGTTGTGACAACAGAGCTTTCTGAAAGATGCGCCCAAGCGATTGTGAACGGTGAGCACGATATTCTTTATGAGCACATCAGTCCGCGGCTTCTGCAATATATGCCGCGAGAGGTTTACACCACCGTGCGCGCCGATACGCTGTTACCTCTTGGTGAATTTGTATGCTTTGATGGCGAGGAGATAGACGGCGAATATAATCAAATCCATCGCTTTCGTGCAAGATATACCAAGGCGGGGCTTTTGATAACCCTCGTGATTTACAATGAAAAGATCGACGGCTTGTGGCTTGGTTATTATGATACCGCAGAAAGGAGAAAAGTGTGAGAAAAACATTTGTTTCAGTTGTTTTGCTGTGCTTGGTGTTGGTTTTATTAACGTCCTGCCAAGTGAATTGGTTTGACAAGCATTATGAGGTCCCGTGGTGGGTGATTGCAATTCCTGTTGCGATGTTTTCACTCATTGTCTTTGTGTGGGCGGGTAAATATATCGCATCTAAAAAATACATCTGTTCCAAATGTAATGGGGCATTCTATCCCAAGTGGTGGAAAGCGGCAATTTCACTTCACGTAAATGATGATCGAGTTTTTAAATGCCCGCATTGCGGCAACAAAGGATTTTGCCATATATCAAGAGAAATGGAGAATTGACTATGCGCATCTATTATTTGATTGCAGTTGTAGCCAACGTAATTGCTGCTGTGGCTTTTCATAAAAATATAAACATATCGGTACTATCGATTTTGCCGCTTGTTTTCATTGCATTAATGTTATTCCAAGCCGCTTTGTTCAAAAAAGTAAAAACAGAGAACGGTTTTAGAACCGCTTACGGTTCACCCTTTACCGCAGAAGAAGAAAACGGCATGACTGATTTTGCGTCAACGGCACTCCACGCCGCAATTCCTTTGATGATTCCGTTTATCTTTTTCTTTCCGTCTGCCATCAAGGTTTTGTCGTCTTTTATCATCTACGCCTTGGCGTTTGCCATGGGGTTATTTACCTATCGCATCAAAAACAAGGATGCCATAAAAGACCGTTTTGACAAAGAAGAGACAGAGCGCCGCGAGCAAGAGAAAAAAGAATCGATGGGAGAATGGAAATAAACACTCACCGCCCCGCCGTGTGCGGGGCGTTTTTGTCTCTTGTAGGGGCGATTCGTGTATCGCACCTACGGAAAACTTAAAAATCTGTTGTAGGGGCGACCATCGGTCGTCCGCTATGAACAAATTTGAGCAAAATAAAATTTCAACCGGTAGGGGACGGCGCCCACGACGTCCCACTTTTTCATTTTCTTAACCCCAGACACAAAAAACTTAATAAAATATTAATTCAAGCGTTGTTTTTTGACAAAATTTGTGATACAATGATAAAAGAAGAGAAAACCGCGGAGGGCAGATATGATCAGGGCAGTTTTATTCGATATGGACGGTACCATTTTTGATACCGAGGGCATCTATCGCCGTTGCTGGTTTCGCGCCGCCAAGGACGTGGGATTTGACGAGGACATCGACCTCTTTCTTGAGCGTGTGTGCGGTTTGAATCAAGCGGATATGACGGCTCTTGTCAATCGCGTTTACGGCAAAGCCGTTTCCTTTGAAACTTTGTGGGGGCGTTGGCTGGAGTGCGTTGACGAGGAGATGGCGTGCGGCATTTTGCCTTTCAAGTCAGGTGCGCCCGAAATTTTTGGCGAAATGAAAAAACGAGGCATCAAAATTGCGCTTGTGACCTCGTCGGGTCAAAAAACGGTTGCACAGTATTTGCAAATGTCGGGACTTGAAGGCGTTTTTGACGTTGTTCTAACAGGCGAGAGAGTTACGCACGGCAAGCCGCATCCCGAAGTCTTTCTTACTGCCGCCAAGCGGTTGGGAGTTGCGCCCGCGCACTGCGTGGTGGTTGAGGATTCCCCCAACGGCGTCCGTGCGGGATACGCGGCGGAAATGTTCACCGTTATGGTCCCCGACCTGCACCCTTGCACCCAGGAATTGCGTGCCCTGTTGTGGCAGGTCTGTGACACGCTGACCGACCTCATCCCCCTAATTGACAAAGAAAACAACAATTGAAATAAATTTGAGTAAGGAGAAGAACAAACAATGATTGCAAAAGCATTGACCGAAGAGGTACTTGCCGTCGCAATGAGCGGTGGAGCTGATTTTGTAGAGCTCTATGGCGAGATTACCCGAAACAACAGCATCAACATGGTCGACGGCAAAATCGACCGTGTAACCGACAACCTGGTATCCGGCGTGGGTATCCGCGCTTTTCTGGGAACAAAAACCGTATTCGCTTCCACGTCCGACACATCCCGTGCAGGGCTTCTCAAGTGCGCGCACTCTGTAGCCGCCGCTACGGGAGAGCTCCGCGCCGTCGAGAAGATTATCCTGAACGAGCGTATGTTCCCGAACATTCATCCTGCAAAAATTATTCCCTCGAGCGTTGACGCACGCGTTCGCGCCGACCTGCTCCGTTCTGGTTGCTTTGCCGCAAAGGAATATGACGAGGCAATCTCTCAGGTCAGCGGTACGTTGCTTGGCGTTGACCATACCATCCTTGTTGCCAACACCGAAGGACTTTACACCACCGACCGTCACATCCGCACCCGTATGGCGATTTCCGCTGTTGCAAGTGCGGCAGGCGTCAACCAATCGGGCTTCAACGGCCCCGGTGCGGGTATGGGACTTGAATTCTTCGACCTCGTAAACCCCGTTGACATCGGTCGCGAGGCGGCTCGTCAGGCGATGGTAAACCTGAGGGCAGACTACTGTCCTGCAGGAACCATGACCGTTGCTATCGAGAACGGCTTTGGCGGCGTTATCTTCCATGAGGCATGCGGACACTCGCTTGAGGCGACCTCTGTTGCCATCGGTGCATCGCAAATGGCAGGCAAGCTCGGTCAGCAAATTGCCAACCCCAAGGTAACGGCAATTGACGACGGTACCATTCCCGGTGCGTGGGGCTCTGTCAACATCGACGATGAAGGACATCCCACCCAAAAGAACGTACTCATCGAGAACGGTATTCTCAAGAGCTATATGGTCGACCGCCTTGGCGCACGTCGTATGGGTTGTGCTATGACGGGCAACTCCCGTCGTCAGAGCTACGAGTATGAGCCGACCTCTCGTATGACCAATACCTACATTGATAACGGTCCCGACAAGAACGAGGACATCATCGCATCCATCGAGAACGGTCTGTACTGCAAAAAGATGGGTGGCGGCTCTGTTAACCCCCTCACGGGTGCGTTCAACTTCTCGGTAGCCGAGGGTTATCTTGTGAAAAATGGCAAAATCTGCGAGCCGGTTCGTGGTGCATCCTTGGTTGGTACGGGCTCCGAAATTTTGCAAAACATCGATATGGTAGGACAAAACCTCGAGAGAGCACAAGGTATGTGCGGTTCTTCCAGCGGTAGTATTCCCACCGACGTAGGTCAGCCCCTCATCCGCGTTTCTTCTATTACAGTAGGAGGTAGATAACGTGAAAGCTTCGCAACCAAAAAGCGAAAATGCAGCTTTTTCACGTACAAAATTTCCCTAAAAATGGGCCCCAACCCATTTTTGTTGCAAGCAACTCGGGAAATTTATCATTATTTTTGTACCGCCGCACAGCGGCGGAATGGAGGTTAAAATAAATGTTGTTTGAACAAATGAAAAACGCGCTCGTTGCTGCCGCAACCGAGGCAGGCATTGCGCAATACGAAATTTATTATCAGGTAGGCGAGAGCATCAGCGCCGAAACACTCAAGGACGACATCAGTGCATTTTCTTCCAGCGTCAGCGGCGGTATCTGCTTCCGTTGTATTGTGAACGGTAAAATGGGATATGCCTCCAGCGAACTCTTGACCAAGGATGCGATGCAAGAGCTCGTTAAAAATGCGGTTGCCAATGCGGCTTGCATCGACAACGAGGACGAAGTCTTCATCTTTGAGGGCTCTCCCGAATACGCAAAAATCGATGCGGGCGAGATCAAATTGACCGATGCCGTTACCATTCGCGATACGGCACTCCGCCTGCAAAAAGAGACCTACGCGCAAAGCGACAAGGTTGCCGACGGTACACAGTCGGTGGCGATGTCGAGCGTGGGTGAGGTTCGTTTGTATAACTCTCACGGGCTCTCTCTTTCCAACCGCACGGGTATGAGCGGTGCTTATGCCGCAGCTGTTGTCCGTGACGGAGAAGAGGCACAAGAGGATTTTGATTTTGCAGTTGGTGAAACCTTTGAAGAGGTCAAGGAAACCTCTGCAAACGCCGTTCGCAAGGCACTTGATAAAATGGGTGCATCGGTTGCTCCGTCCGGAAAATACAACATCGTATTTGATGGCAAGCAATTCCGCCAATTTTTGGCTGTTTTCTCCTCTGCTTTCTCGGCAAAGAATGCACAACTGGGGCTCTCGCTTTTGGCAGGCAAAGAGGGAGAGCAGGTTGCCGCGCCCTTTATCAACATTGTTGACGATCCGATGCGCGAGGGCTCTCCCATCAAGACTCCCTTTGACGGTGAGGGAGTTGCCACCGCACGCCGTGCCGTTGTGGAGAACGGTGTTCTCAAGACGATGCTTTATGACCTGACCACCGCAAAAAAGGCAGGCGTTACCTCTACGGGCAACGGTCAAAAGGGAAGTTATGCCGCTCCTGTTTCCATCGCTCCTTACAATTTTGGTTTGATGGCAGGCGACTGCGACCTCGACACATTGCTTTCAAAAGCGGGTGAAGGTATTTATATCACCGAGTGCAAGGGCTTCCACGCAGGCGCGAACGCCGTAACGGGCGACTTCTCCATTGAGAGCGCGGGCTTTATGATTCGCGATGGCAAAATAGCCGAACCCGTTAAGTCCTTTACCATTGCCGGCAATTTCTTTGAACTCATCAAAAATATCGATACGCTTGGCAACGAGGTTCGTTGGGGAATTCCCGGCAGAACCGTATTTGGCGCTCCCGACGTGCTTGTGCGCGATATGAGCGTTGCGGGAAAATAAAAAATCAGAAAAAAGGAAAGAGGGGAGCGCACCGCGCTCCTCTCAAAAAGAGGAAGACTATGAAATTTCGTGAACAGGAACAAGATGCCTTAATGAGGGAACGTGCCAAGCAAAACGGCGTTGCCTTTTCTCTCTTTACGCTCTTTTTGAGTCTTTCCTTCCTCGCTGCCGTTCCCGTGGCAATGCGCGTGACGAACACCAATATTGATACGTTGTTGCAAAATCTGTTTCGTATTTGCACAAGTCCTTCCAAGCTTGTTACCGACTATTTCGCAGTGGGATGCTTGGCAAGTACGCTCCTGAATGCAGGACTTTGCGGTCTTGCTTGTAATTTGCTCATCCTCATCAGTCGAACACGGGCATCCTCCACCACATTTGCAGCGTACATACTCGTCATAGCGCATTGCTTTTATGGGCTGAATGTCATCAATATGTGGCCGCCCTTTATCGGGGTTATTATTTATTGCTTTGCCACAAAGCATCCCTTGCGCAAAAATTTGCACGTGGCTATGTTTGCCACAGCACTCGCTCCTTTTATCAGCGATTTTCTGTTCTGCTATCCGCTCGGTATCTATGTCAATATCGTGGGGATAAATGTCAACATCGTTGGCATTGTTGTATCCATCTTGTTCGGCTTTGGTTCGGGCTTTTTGGTGCCCGCACTTCTGCCGGGAACGACCGCTATGCACCGCGGCTACAATATGTATAAGGCGGGACTCGCCCTTGGAATGTTCGGCATCTTTGTGTACTGCTTTCTTTATCGTACGCTCGGTATTGAGCCCGCGGCGGCGGTGCAAGGCGAAAATGCCCACTATTACGAAAGCGTAGGGCACGTCTATTGGGGATTTATGAACGTATTTTTCATTATCCTCTTTGCTGCCTGCGAACTCTTGGGATTTTTGCTCAACGGATGCACCTTCCGCAATTACCGTCCACTTTTGCGCTGTACGGGGCACGGGATGGATTTTGCCGATAAATTCGGTATGCCCGTCTGCTTTATCAACTTTGGCGTTTACGGCTTTTGTATTTTGGCATATCTCAATTTGGTGTTCCTGCTACCCGTCATCTTTCCGTTTTTGCCCGAGGGTGTGGGCTTTACCGGCCCCACGGTGGGCGTTACCTTTGCGGCCTTGACCTTCTCGGCCGACGGACAGCACCCCAAAAACGTCGCACCCATCGCATTGGGATATGTGATTCTGTTCGCACTTACCTGCGGCATTTGTGCCGTGAGCGGCTTGGATATTCCTTGGACACTTTCCACTCAAGCATACATCAACGGCTTGGCGTTTGCAACGGGACTTTGCCCCATTGCGGGGAAGTACGGATGGAAATGGGGCGTGTTGGCAGGACTTGTCAGTGCCATCATTTGCACCTCAACGGCGGCGATGCATGGCGGATTTGTCCTCTACAATGGCGGATTTAACGCGGGACTCACCGCGCTGATTCTCGTTCCCGTGCTCGATTTTTACCGCATCAAGCCCATTCGCGAAGACGACGACTAACCTTTTTGTCCCCTTAAAAAGAAAGGAATAAGATGTTTTTTACTAAATTGAAACTTACAAAAGCGTGCACGTGTGTGCTTTTGCTCTTCACTTGCTTGTTGATGGCGGGATGCTTGCGTGCCGAGGCGCATCGCGATTTTCCATCGGAAACACAGCAGACTACCCCCAACCCCTCCGCACCCGTAGTGGACACCCGTCCACGCGTGGCACTCACCTACGATGATGGTCCCTCCAGCATTACCACAAAACCCATCGTTGATGAGCTTAACAAATATGGATACCACGCTACCTTTTTTGTGGTAGGCAACCGCGTCGACTACACCCCGGGTGAGGACAATGGTGCCGAGGCGATGGTCTATGCCGTAGAGAACGGCAACGAGATCGGTATTCACGGTTATACGCACCAAGCAAATTATGCTTCCTGCTCGGATGAAACCTACGAATACGAAATTTATCAAACCCTGCAAGCGATCCAGGCAAGGATCCCGGGGTATGAGGTGCGCATGATGCGACCGGTTGGCGGCTCGATTTCCGGTACCCGTGTGGCAGAAAGCGAATTTGCGGTTATCAATTGGAGCGTTGATACGCTCGATTGGGAATACCGTAGACCTGCCGGGGATTCTGCAAGCATTGAGACCATTGTCAACAACGCCCTTGCAAACATTGGGGATGGTGACATCATCTTAATGCACGACATCTACAACAATACATACGAAGCAACGGTTATTATTTTGCAACGTCTCAATGAAATGGGATTTAACGTAGTCACCGTTTCCGAACTTCTTGGCGACGATTTGCAACCGGGAACGAAATATACGCATGGACCAAAGGGAGCACAATAAATAGGGCAAAAGGGATAGCTAATGCTATCCCTTTGTTGCTTTGTGACTACGATGTAAACAACTTTCTTAGTGGGCAGGGTCTTGGCGGGTCTCGCTGTGGCTCGGTCTCGCTCACGTTCTGACAGTCCACCGGACTGTCATTCATTCCGTTCGCGCCGCTTCGCTACCTGACCGTTCGCGGTAGCAAAAGCAAGCGCTCCGCTTGCGCCGACTGTCTGTCAGTGGCTATGGAGTTCCCCCTCTTGTAATTTCTGTTAGAGAGTTTTTTGGAAGGGGTACGGGGGAACCTCTTTTTGCAAAAAAGGTTCCCCCGTAATCTCTTTTATTCAACTATCTTTCTCGCTTCAGTGTAATAGCGTTTGTCGCGCGCAGAGCCCATAGAGAAGGTCTTGCGCGGCAGGACGCCCTCTTTTTCGATGGCGTCGAACAACTCGCTCTTGCCCATACAGCCATAGAGGAATCCGCTCGTTTTACCATCTGCGCAGAGGGAGTAAAGTTCTTCCTCATCGTGGATGTAGTCGATAACTGCACCCTGCTTGTCGGTAAGGTAGCAGTCAAGGAACTGTTGAACCGTTCCCACGGCGAGCGCGTGAGGCGGCTTTTCGACAATGACAACCTCGCGGATATTGCCGCTGACAAAGGTGATTTCTTGCGGTGCGTTGTTTGCATTTTGGTTGGTGGGCTCTGCAAGATATGCCTTAAAATCGGCAAGCAACTGTTCGGCATCAATGCCCTCAACCGTGCGGAAGATGGGTTCAAACACAAGTGCCTCACTGTGAATGTTCATCACCTCGCAAAGCGCGTAGCGGTTGCACTCGGTGGGAGCCAAAGCACGGCACGCCTTGGCGGTTGCCAAAGAGTGATTGCCATCACCAACGGCAAGCGTAATGCCGCCGTGCAGATTGCCCAATGCCTCGATTTTTTGACAAATACCGTCTTGCATATCTTCGGGAATGAGATAACCGCACAGATGTCCGCCATCAAGCATCAGGTCAAAATCATAGAGCTTTTGCATCGCGCCGCTCGCGGTAAGAGTAGCCAACGGCTCGACGATGGCGCGCGCGGTGTCATCCATCAACATCAGGATATGCGGCAGCTCCAACGTGGCATTCTTTCGAATCTCCACACGGGGCGGAATGCGCTCAAGCACCGTTTTTTCGGTAGCGCGGATGCGCGAGGTCGAACCCTCGTTGTAATCGTAAGCATCAAGATCAACAGCACCGACAATGCCGCATCTCATCTTTCCGTCACGCTGGGTGCGCTCGACGTAAATGAGCGCGTCAGGATATTCCTCAAAAATGCCGTCTGCGACGTATTTTTGCATAGCGCTGTTGATGTTTGCCGTTACTTCGGCAGCATCGGTCTTGCCAAGATACACCTCGGGATAGATGAGGTTGAGCGTTGTGGGGTTCTCCCCTGCCGCGCGCTTGACAGATTGCCAGTATTCCTCGTTGGATGTAAACTGGTCGCAAGCAATGACAGACCATGCCTCAAAATTCTCTTTTGGTAAAAGTATATTGGTTGGTGAAAAAATTGCTTTTTTCATTCTTTTCTCCTTGCTTTTAGAAGTATCAATTTTTTTGCAGATCTAAAAGATCATAAACTTTATAGATGTCGCCGGCTCCCATCACAATCACCAAATCGCCTTCTTTTGCATCTCGCTTGAGTGCTTCGGCCACGCGAGTGAAACTGTCACAGTATTCGGCACGGTCGCCAACGGCTTGGGCAAGCCCCTTGGAGCTTACGCCAAAGGTGTTCTGCTCACGCGCTGCATAAATATCGGCAAAGTAAACACGATCGGCACAGTCGAATGCGCGCACGAACTCATCAAACAGCTTTGCTGTGCGGCTGTAGGTGTGGGGTTGATAAGCGCAGAGGATGCGCTTGTATCCCATCTCTTTTGCGCCCGAGAGCGTTGCGGAAATTTCTACGGGATGGTGACCGTAATCGTCGTAAACAACCGCACCACCCAAAATTCCTTTGCGCTCCATACGGCGTTTTGCTCCCACAAATTCTTCGAGCGCCTCGGCAATCAATTCGGGAGCGATGCCGCAAAGACTTGCCGCCGCGGCAGCTGCCAGCGCATTGTAAACGTTGTGCAAACCGAACACGTGTAGCTTAATGTTGCACAAAAGCTCTTCCCTGCTCCAAAATTCGAATTCGGTAATGCCGCCCTCATGGCGAATGTTGCGCGCGGTGTAGTCGGCATCATTTTCGATGCCAAAGGTAACGTGATGTCCTTCAAACTCTTTTAGAGCAACCACACTTTCGGCATCGTCGGCGTTATAAAGAACCGTTCCGTTCTTGCCCGTACGTCTTGCATAATTGAGGAACGACGTGCGGATTTGTTCCATGTTTTTGAAGTAATCGGGGTGATCCATTCCCACGTTAAGAACCACCGCAAGCGTTGGGTTAAAATCGAGGAACGAATCCATATATTCGCATGCCTCAAACACAAAGTGCTCCTGCTCACCTCCAATGCAACAGGTGGAGTTCCCGAGCAGAGGAAGCTCCGCTCCGCAAAGGACGGTGGCATCGGTGGCGCGCAAAAAGATTTGTGCACACATTGCCGTGCAACTGCTCTTGCCGTGCATACCCGCAACACCTATGCGATGGAAGTAGGATACCATCAAATATCCAAGATAGTCAGCACGTGAAAGCAACGGCTTACCTGCCGCTTGTGCGGCCAGATATTCAGGATTGTCGGCGCCAATGGCAACCGTGTAAACAACGGCATCATAACGCGCGATATTTGTAGCATCGTGAGATGCGAACACGGGAATACCCATTTCTTTCAAGTGTAATGTTTGGGCGTTCTCGGAGCGATCCGAGCCGCCTACGGTGTAGCCAAGTGAGCGTGAAATCTGCGCCAATGCCGACATACTGATGCCGCCAATTCCAATAAAGAAAATGCTGTGGCAATCCTTTAGCATTTCGCCAATGCAAGCGTGCCCGTAGTGTGTGTTTTCAAGAGCCATTTCGCGCTCCCCTTTCTAAGTCCCAAAGCAGACTTTATTTTGTTATATGACAAACCTCGATGTTTTGTGACGCTTTTGTGAAGATGTTCTTATACCTTTCACAAAAAGATACTGCAATCGTTGAATAACAGTCACAAAAACGCTGTATAATAATGACATCAGAGTAAAATGATGACTGACGGAGGATTTACAAATGCAAATTACCGATATCAAAGTGAGAAAATTGTTTGATGAGGGCCCGATGAAAGCGATTGTTTCGGTTACGTTCGACGGTCAACTCGCCGTTCACGACGTAAAAGTAATCTATGCACGTGAAAAGTATTTCATCGTGATGCCCAACCGCAAAAACCCCGATGAGACCTACCGCGACATCGTACATCCCATTAACGCACAGTTCCGTGGGATGTTGGAGTCCGCTGTAATCAGCGCATACGAAGCCGCTCTTGAAAACGCGGCACAAATCAACGCAGAAGCCGAAGAGGTTGGCGAACCTGTATAAAAATCAATAAGAACAAAAAGACTGCTTTTGCGGTCTTTTTTGTTTTATAATTGCCCGTGTCCGAAAAGAACCGCATCCCCTTTGAGGGTGAGCGTTCCAAAGGAGCAGCGCTCTCCGTCCTCATTGCAGCCGATGCTACCGGGATTGAAGAGATACATCGGGCGCGAGAGCGTGGTTTTGCCAATTCGCTCGCCGGCGGCGATCGTCTGCAGAGTTGGCTTGTGCGTGTGCCCAAAGAGGACAATATCAGCACCTACGTCTACCGCGTGCGCGATGAGTGCACCGAGTCCGCCCTTGACGCCCCATTCGTGACCGTGCGTCAAAAGGAGCGTGTGCCCTTCGAGATGTAAAAGGCGCTCGGTTTTGTCGGCATAGTCGGACGAAGACCAATCGCAGTTGCCGCGCACCGCCCAAAGAGGGGTGTCACAGAGGAATAGACGGTCGAGATCGCGCGCACCGTCTCCCAAGAAGAGGATTGCATCGGGGGCTTTGATTTGTCGCTCAAGAGCCAAGGACATATTTTCCACACGGCCGTGCGAATCCGAAAAGATCAAAAACTCCATCCCAAACCTCCAAAAAGCACTCACAAGCAAGCGAACCGTCCACAAGGGGATGCCCATTTGCCCATCTATCTTATATTATAGCACGCGCGCCCGCGTTTGTCTACACCAAAGGGAGAAAAAAGACGAAAAAGTGAAAAGGAAAGAAAAGGAGCGCCATCCCAAACGGATGGCGCTCGAAATGTTTTATTCAGCGCGGTACCAGTAATACGACATGGATGTATCTCTCAAAAGCTGTGCCGCAATCGCGGTGTTAGAAAGATCGGAGGCGGAGATCACCTGGACATTTGTGGCATCGTAACGATGCTCACACCACCAACCATTAGGATTGGCAAACGTGACACTAAGATTAGTGCAAGCATCAAATGCCGCCACGCCGATAGTGGTGACAGAATCGGGAATTATTACACTCGTTAGGTTTTGGCAATGGGAAAACGCAGCATCGCCGATAGTAGTGACAGAATCACCAATCGTTACGCTCGTAAGGTCAAAAGAAAAACAGAACGCATCACTGCCAATGGTTGTGACAAGCAGCCCCTCATATTCACTTGGAATTACAATATCCGCATCGGTACACGTACCAATACCTGTTACAGAATAACTTTGACCATCTTCATTCAAAGTGTATACAAGACCTACGCTGTAATTGGTCTCGGAAGAGATTTCCCAAACCGTAGGCACACCGTCAACATAGTGCCAGTAGTTACCCTCGGTTGTGGGTTCGGTTTCGGAGTAGTAATAACGGGTGGCGTTGAGAATATTGGCGTTGTAATTGTTCATATTATCTATAGCAATATTATCCCAATCCTCTACAGTCCCACCATAGAATACAGTTTTAAAACTTGAACAAAAAGAAAACGCCTCATAATTAACAGTGGTAATACTGTTTGGAAGGATTATATTTGAAAGATTTGTACTTCCCCAAAACGTGCCATCCGCGATAGAAGTAACGCTGTTGGGAATAGTAATAATTTCAAGCGAAGTACAACGAGATAGCGCCCAACCACCGATCCACGTAACGCTGTTAGGAATGACAATATTCTTGAGATTTGTACACTCAGCAAAAGCCCCGAAGCCAATCTTAGTAACGCTACTGGGAATAATAACTTCGGAAAGAGATGTGCACCCTGCAAATGAGTTATCTCCAATAGATACAATACTATTTGGAATATCAACGGCAGTGATGTTTTTCGCATTTTTAAATGCACTATCAGAAATAATCGTGACTTCCTTCGGAATCACCAAAAAAGTTACTTCGTTTCCGTTCGTATCTAAAATATGTAGATTTCCTAAATGATTTGGCTGTGACTCTTCAAAATAGTCCCATGGACCACCATCGTATTTTACATTAAGCCAAGTTTCAATATTTTTTATGTACACATCCGTTACAACAAAAAATTGATAACAGCCAACAAAAGAAAGTGTTTCTGGAATGGTGAGACTATTACAGGTTACTGATCTAAAACCTGCATCTGCCAAAACAGTTGTACCTTCACGGATTTCATAGTTGCCAGAATTGTTTGCTCGTGCAACTATTAAATGTTTTTTGATATAAAGAATATCCTCTATCCAATTGCTTTCATCGTTATAATAAGCAGTATTATAAAATGCGTTTAGACCAATCGACGTAATACTATCCGGAATAGTAATATCGGTGAGTTGTAAGCAATTGGCAAATCCGTTGTCTGCGATCCTTGTAACTCTAATGCCGTTATGCTCGATTGGAATAACAAGGGTATCTAACAAATCGTTTGGATCTTTTGCAGCAATTTCATAAGTTCCATCGTCAAGTAATGAGAAAACAAAACAGGATTCCTCTGCTTCCTCCCAAACCGTAGGCACACCGTCAACATAGTGCCAATAGTTGCCCTCGGTTGTGGGCTGGGTTTCGGAGTAGTAATAACGGGTGGCATTGAGGAGAGTATCGTTGTTTTGAGCAATCGTTATAGTTGCCCATTCTTCTTCCGTTCCCACATAGTACACGTGAGCGAGAGTATCGCAATACTGAAATGCAGAATCGCCAATGGTGGTAACGGAGTCGGGGATCGTTACGCTCGTAAGGTTGGAACACCAAGAGAACGCATCATCGCCGATGGTGGTGACAGAGTCGCCTATCGCTACGCTCGTAAGGTTGATGCACCAATAGAACGCATTATTGCCGATGGTGGTGACTGAGTCGGGGATCGTTACACTCGTAAGGTTGTCGCACCAATAGAACGCATCATCGCTGATGGCGGTGACAGAGTCGCCAATTGTTACGCTCACAAGGTTGGAGCAACGTGCGAACGCAGCATAGTTGATGGTGGTGACGGAATCGGGAATTACAAAGCTTGTATCCGTTTTGCCAATTGCATACGCAATCAATACTGTACCGTCTTTTGAATAAAGATTTTCATCGATGGATTGATATACTGCATTGTTTTCATCAACGACAATGCTCGTAAGCTTATAGCAATGATAAAACGCATAATTGCCGATGGTGGTGACAGAATCGGGAATCGTTACGCTCGTAAGATTGGAGCATTCATAGAACACATAAAGGTCGATGGTGGTGACAGAGTCGGGAATCATGACGCTTGTAAGGTTAGTGCAAGAACAGAACGCATAACTGTAGATGGCGGTGACAGAGTCAGGAATCGTTACGCTCGTAAGGTTGGAGCAACCCCAGAACGCCTGATCACCGATAGCCGTTACTCTATACCAAGTACCATTATCCTCAAACACTGCAGGAATAACGAGGTTTTCGTTTTCTGCTCCCGTATAGCCAACCATTGCGCGGTTATCGGCAGTAACGGTGAAATCTTGGGGAACAAGTTCTTCTGTGTAAGAATGAGTGCAGGAACAGGTGTATGTGATAACACCGTTTGCAGTAGCTGTGGGTTCTGTCGTTACTGTACTTGTGTAACTATGCGTATGAATTTCCCAAACCGTAGGCACACCATCAACGTAGTGCCAGAAGTTGCCCTCGGTTGTGGGTTCGGTTTCGGAGTAGTAATAACGGGTGGCGTTGATGAGATTGTCATTGGATTGACCAAACGAAATGTTTGCCCATTCGCTTTCGGTTCCAACATAGTAAACGTGGGTGATGGCATCACACCAATAGAACGCATAATTGCCGATGCTGGTGACAGAGTTACCAATCGTTACGCTCGTAAGATTTTCACAATTAGAGAACGCCCAATCGCCGATGGTGGTGACAGAGGCGGGAATTGTCACACTCGTAAGGTTGGTACAACCACCGAACGCATCATCGCCGATGGTGGTGACAGATTCGCCAATCGTTACGCTCGTAAGGTTGGAGCAAAGAGAGAACGCACCATAGCCGATGGTGGTGACGGAGTCGGGGATCGTTACGCGTGTGAGATTGGCGCAAAAGTAGAACGCTCCCTCGCCGATGGTGGTGACCGATTCAGGAATCGTTATACTCGTAAGATTGTCACAATTAGAGAACGCCCATTCACCAATGATTGTCACGGTATCACTTATAGTTACACTTGTAATACTGTGGCAGTGAGAAAATGCATAATCCGCGATTTTAGTTACATCTTTTGGAATAACAAGGTCGGTCAATAACTTTCCATTGAGATACAAATTACTACCGGTACCCTGAGTATCGTTATTTGCCTCTAATGGATTTGAAGCCTGACCTACAAATGAAATATTGCACCATGCTGTTAAATCTTGTATATAAACGGCAGCAATATTATTACAGAATCCAAATGACCATGTTCCTATTTTTTTAACACCATTACCAACATATACCTCTTTTAAATTTTGGCAATAGCGGAAAGCATAGTCACCGATATTAACTACGGAGTCTGGAATGGTTAGACTAATGATACAGTTGCAGCCATCAAATGCATAATCACCAATACTCGTTACCCGATACCAAGTGCCGTTATCTTCAAACACTGCAGGAATAACGAGATTTTCATTTTCTGCACCCGTGTAGCCAACCATTGCACGGTTTTCTGCCGTAACGATGAAATCTTGAGGAACAATTTCCTCTGTATAAGATGCTTCACAGTTGAAGCAATCGTATGTAACAACACCGTTTTCGGTGGCTGTGGGAGGAGTTACTGTGCTCGTGTAGTTGTGTTTGCATTCCACATCACGAACAAAACCACATTCGTTGCAGATTTCATCGTATTGGTCATCGTAAACGTGGTCGCCTACTGCGCGAGGATATCCACACACGTTACAATTCCAATCGCACGCGTTATCATAAACGTGAACAGTTTCGTCTACTGTGCGGATTGCACCACATGCGTTGCAAATTGTATCGCAGGCGTTGTCGTACACATGGTCGCACGCAATATCAACATCCCAAACCGTAGGAACTCCGTCAACATAGTGCCAGAAGTTACCCTCGGTTGCGGGTTCGGTTTCGGAGTAGTAATAACGGGTGGCGTTGAGGAGAGTATCGTTATTTTGAGCAATAGCTATAGTCGCCCATTTTTCTTCCGTTCCCACATAGTAAACGTTGATAAGACTAGAGCACCCCTGCAACACCTCATCACCGATGGTGGTAACAGAGTTAGGGATCGTTACGCTCATAAGGTTGGTACAATGATAGAACGCACAATCACCGGTGGTGGTGACGGAGTCGCCAATCGTTACGCTCGTAAGGTTGGTGCACCATGCGAACGCCCGCAAACCGATGGTGGTAACAGAGTCGGGGATGATAAAACTTGCGTCAGTTTTGCCATTTGCATAAGCAACTAGTACTGTTCCATCTTTAGAATAAAGATTCCCGTTAATGGATTGGTATGCTTCATTATCTTTATCAACGAGAATACTCGTAAGGTTGGAGCAAATCGAAAACACCTCATCGCCGATGGTAGCAACAGACTTGGGGATTGTTATACTCGTAAGACGCTCGCAGGAATAGAACGCATGGTCGCTGATGGTGATGACGGAGTCGGGAATTGTTACGCTCTCAAGGTTGTAGCAATTAGCAAACGCAAAACCGCCAATGGTGGTGACGGAATCGCCAAGCGTTACACTCGTAACGTTAGTGCAAAAATAGAACGCACAACGATCGATGGTGGTGACGGAGTCGGGGATTGTTACGCTCGTAACGTTGGTGCAAAAATAGAACGCAGCATAACCGATAGCGGTTACCCGATACCAAGTTCCATTATCCTCAAATACAGCAGGGATAACGAGATTTTCGTTTTCTGCACCCATGTAGCCAACCATTGTGCGGTTATCGGCAGTAACGGTGAAATCTTGAGGAACAAGTTCCTCTGTATAAGATGCTTCACAGTTGGAGCAATCGTATGTAATAAGACCATTTTCGGTGGCAGTGGGAGGAGTTACTGTGCTCGTGTAGTTGTGTTTGCATTCTGCATCACGAACGAAGCCGCACTCGTTGCAGGTTGCGTCGTATTGGTCATCATAAACGTGGTCGCCTACTGCGCGAGGATATCCACACACGTTACAATTCCAATCGCAGGCGTTATCATAAACGTGAACGTCTGCGCCTACCGTGCGAATAGCGCCACATGCGTTACAAATTGTATCGCAGTCGTTATCGTAAACGTGCTTGCAATCCGCATCGCGAACAAAACCACACTCGTTGCAGGTTTCATCATATTGGTCATCGTAAACGTGATCGCCTACTGCGCGAGAATATCCACACACGTTACAATTCCAATCGCAGGCGTTATCGTAAACGTGGTCACCTACTTCGCGAGTAAATCCACAACCTTCAACGTCACAACTTTCATCGCAATCGTTGCTCCACTTATGCCCTGTTGCAGGAATCTTCTCGGCTTCGGTGGTTCCGCAGTCGGAGCAGGTACGTACTTTTTTACCATCTTCTACGCAAGTGGGGTTCTTTGTTACTTCCCACTCGCCAAAGCTATGCTCTTTGATTACTTCAAGCTCCTGCTTTTCAACCAAGGTGTGACGTGTCGGCTCTTTACCCCCAAAATCATCGTAGAAAGCTACGATTTCGTATTGGTAAACAGTATTATCCTTCAAGCCGTTAAAGGTAACTGTGTTAGAACCAACGGAAAGACTCTTTTCTTCGACCTTTTTATCACCATGGTACAAAATAATCATGGCTGAGCCGTGGCTATGTGCAAGGAGTCCATCGTCATCAACAAGAGTGATTTGGAAAACAACTCTCTTGTTTTTGTTTTCCAAGTTGATACTGTTAACGGTAGCCGTTACTTGATTTTCTGCTCGGATGGCTGCCTTTGCTGTTGTGTCACCCAAAAGGACAACATCCTTGATTTCTGTACCATCGGCATATTTGATTGCGCTGATGGTATACTCAACAATACCGCTGGCGTTGCCAACGTTGAGCTTAACAATTTTGACCTCGTTAGTGGAACGCGCCTCAAACATATCACTTGTGTATGTTTGACCGTTGAGCACCAACGAAACGATTTGGAACTTGCCGGGGTTGCTGATGCCAATATAGAAATAAACGTCTTGATTTTGAGAGACGCGGCAGGGTTTTTGTTGAGCATCGTTATTCGGCTTAATATGGCCATTGTTATCCTTATACCAGCCATAATGGTTTCCATTGTTATTGGTGTTGCCATTATTGCCATTATTGCCGTTATTGCCGTTATTGCCGTTGTTTCCCTTTCCGTTTGACAAATCATCAACATAATTCACCTGGGGGATTTCAATGTCGGGGGAATCAAACAACAACATTCCGTAATAAACGGGGATTTGGTCCTTACCTTGTGGAATGTTCACCGAACCGTCCGGATTTTTGGTTAAATCACAGGCGGACAATACGATTGTCATAACCACAAGCAGACACACCATGCCACATAGCAATTTGATAGCTTTTTTCATAGTTTTTCACCCTTACGTTTCAGCCCGTCGGCATTTTATGCACATAGTATAGCACACTCTCCCAAAAATGTCAATATTATTATGTATTAATAGAATATGTCCAATAAACAAAGAGACGAAGAACACTCTTGCATTCTTCGTCTCTTTTCTCTTAAAAACCCCGCCGAGCCGTGTGGTCGGGCAGTCGGAACCCTGTAGTTCAGGGCGGTGTCCTCGGGGCGGCTTTACTGCTCCCAACGTCCGTTTTGCTGCCGAGACAAGTCAATCGATGCAAGCAAACGGGAGGTCTGCAAACCACCACCTGCCTTGGACTCCTTTAATCAGTTGTAGGTTCACAAATCACCGAACCATCACGCACTAAGCAGGTTATAAATTTTTGTTTTAGTTGCCGTCGTAATCGATCTCCTCGGAGAACATATCGTCAAATACGTCGGCTACGTTGTCGAACTCCTCGTCGTCATCAACGCTCACAAGAGTATCCTCGCCGTCCTCGTCCTTTTCCAAACGAAGAACTACATATTCGCAAAAGCCGCCATCATTTTGTGCGTTTTCTGCTGCCTCTGCGGGGATCATTGCAAAGTAGACCTTTTCGTTCAGGGTAATCTCACCGATTTTTTCAAATTCGATCTCGCTGCCGTCTTCATCGACCAGCGTGAAAAATTCGCGTTCGTTTTCGTTCATTGTCTTATCCTCTTTTTCAATAGTAGTATGTGTCATTATTGTACACGAAATTCGCGTACTTGTCAAGTGGTTTTTTATTTTTGCGATGCAAAATCCAAAATTTCGGAAAGAATTGCGTTGCTGACGAGCATTCCCTCTTGTGTAAGATAGAACCTGCCATCTTCGCATCGAACAAGCCCCGACTTGACAAACGGTGCAAGTTTTTTACCATAGGTCTCCTCAAACGAGGTGCCAAAACGGTTCTCAAATACTGAAACATCCACGCCCTCGCACAAGCGGAAGCGGAGCATTACGTATTCGTTCATCCGCTCGGTTTTATCGGGCGTTGTGCTCTCCTCGGTGATGTCACGGTCGGCGAGATATTCTTCGATGTCGCGAGAATTACCAAAGCGTTCACCGCCAAAATCCGAATGTGCCGCCACGCCAAAGCCGAGATATTCGTCACAATTCCAATATTTGAGGTTGTGACGAGACTCATATCCCGGGCGCGCAAAATTGCTGATTTCGTATTGCGTGTAGCCGTTTTCGGCAAGAAATGCGACACCTTCGAGGTACATCTGCCGCGTGGCCTCTTCGTCGGGGAGATGAAGTGTATCCACTCTGCGAGCAAAGGGAGTTCCCTCCTCGATGATGAGATCGTAGGACGAAATATGCTCGGGGGAGAGCGCCAAAACCTTTTGCAAAGTTTCCAATCGGCTCTCGGGCGTTTGATGCGGAATGCCGGACATCACATCCACGCTGATATTGTCAAATCCCGCCGCACGCGCATCCGCAAAACAGGTGGCAAAAATATCGAAATTGTGGAGTCGCCCAAGCGCTTTGAGTTCTTTTTCGTGTGCGCTTTGCAGACCAATACTCAATCGGTTAATGCCTGCTGCGCGCATGCGTGCAAAAAGTTCTCTCTCCCCCGTTACGGGGTTGCACTCAGCGGTAATTTCGGCATCGGCGGCGACGTTGTAGTGCTTATAAATCTCACCCATCAACTGTTTTAGCAGGTATGCGGGGAGCGTTGTGGGCGTTCCGCCCCCCAGAAAAACGGTGTCAACTACGTAGTCGCGGCAATCCGCCGCATGCTTTTGCAAATCGCGACAAAGCGCAGCAACGTATTCGACCATTCGCTCCTCATCCTGACGCGGAAAGGAGCAAAAGTCGCAGTAGAGGCATTTGCTGCGGCAGAACGGAATGTGAATATAAAGTCCAAGTGTTTTCATTTACGTTACCTCCGTTCAGCGTGGCAAACAAGGTACAGGATTTGATATTTGTCAGAAAGCGCCACAAGAAGCCGTTTTGCGGCAGTTAAGCGACGCTCGTCGAGGTTGACGAATGGATCGTCGAGAATGATGGGGGGCTTTTCTCCCTCACTATACAATGCCACGGCAAGCGAGAGACGCACGCAAAATTCGACGGCATCACGCCATCCTTGGCTCAACGATTCGGGATGCTGTGTCTTACCGCTTTCGCGGAGTTTGACCTTGAAAGAAGTATCCATCACCGATTCGGGAGCATTATCATCCATCAACGTTTTGAGCAGAGCCGAAAAGCTTGTTTGCATATCGGCAAGATAGCGCGTCGAAAGCCCCGATTTGGCCTCCTCCAAGAACTGCGCGGTGTTGGCAATGGTGTTGCTATTGGCACGCGCTTGTGTGAGTTCTTCCTCAAGGGAGCGAACAGTTGCTTCGATTTCAGGCAAACGCTCAACGTCAGAAGAAAGACGGCCGATGTGGCTCTTGAGTTCTACTTGACGGTTTTGCGCCTCGCCAAGCTCCTTTTGCAGAGCGCGCTCACGCGCGGATAGCGCATCAACGTCGGGAAGCGTTGTGTTTTGTTGCTCGGTGTGAGCGTCAATCCCCTTTTCGGCAACAAAACGGGCAAGCTCCGCGCGAAGTTCGGGAATGCGACGGGAAAGGCGACGGTACTCGGTTTCCCATTCTTGTACGCGGTCAAGACACTCGGCGGGCTTTAACTTTGCCTCGGGGTCAAAGTGGCGCAAAAAGGGAGTAAATTCTGCTTGCAAACGCTTTTGCTCGGCAAGTGCGGCATCACGGCGGCGGTCTCTTTGCTCCTTTTCTGATACGGCACGCACGACGCGTGCAACGTCGCGGCGCAACGCCTCAATATCATCACGGTAATCGTTTTTGGGGGGCAGAACGATATTCCACGCGCGGAACTTCTCCTGCAATTCGCGCAACAGTTGTTGCTTTTGTGCGCGCAAGGATTGCAAGGACTTGATGCGTTTTTGTTCTGCCACTTCGCTCTCGCGCCATTGGCGAGATAGGAGCGCAAGCTCGGTCAAACGGTCACGCAGGTTGCCCTCGGCAGAAACACCGTAGCGCGAAAGCATATCGCGTGCGGCAATCTCTGCGGCAAATGCGGTGGGAACATCCTCGGGCTTCTTCTTTTGCAAGAACAAGCATAGCGAGATAATGCCGAACATAGCGGCAAGAGCAAACAGAACAGGCACGAAAAATCCTGCCACTACCGACAGTGCACCAAGCGCCAAACAAATAATAGCGGGTGTGCGTTTGCCACTTCCCTTTTTCTCTTTTTGGGCATCCCGTGCGGCCTCTTCAGCTGCAAGAGCGTTCAGAATGCCTTTCATTTCTGCTTCGGTGGGCGGTGCATTTTTTGCAAAGTGGTGCGATGCGATACTCTCGTTGGAAGTGCCCAATCCTGCTTCGCGGTGGGCAATGTTTTGCAGTTCGAGATTTGCGGCAAGCATCAAGGAGAAATCCTCTTTTGTCGGGAGTACTCCCGCAAAATCGGGCTTTAGAATTTCATATTTTTCGGGTTGTGTCGCGATGGATGCAATCTCATTGACACGTGCGCGTGCCTCATAGATGCTATCCAATAAGCGGCGTTTTTGTTCAATTTCATCAGGCGTGGGATGCTTCCCCCTCATACGGGTATCAAGTGCTCGTGCAGATTCCTCAAGGGTGGAAAGTTCCTTTTGCATCCGCTCTTTTTGTGCCAAGAACGCGGCTCGTTCGCGCACAAGTCCTGCGTGGCGCAAGGTGGCACGCACTTCTTCGATAGATGCGGTGAGTTCTTTCATACGCCCTGCAAGGGCGGCAAGTTCACTCTCCTTTTGGTGCATCATTTCCTCGGAGCGTGTCAGCTGCTCGATTTGTGCGCCAAGGTTTGCAATTTCGCGCTCAATTTCGGCAATGCGACCTCTCTCGCCCGTCATTTTGTAATACTTTCTGCGTTTTTCGAGTGCCGCCATGGCATCGTCAAAGCTACCAATGTCGTCAACGTCGTCGAGAAGGTCACCGAGTTTTGCGGTGATGCTATTGTTATCGCCCTTGGCGGTGACTGCGTGTTGCGAAAGATAGACCGTGCGTGCGAAACCGTCGGCATCAATGCCGAATAGCTCTTCGCCCACGCGAGAAGAATAGCGGGTGCTCTCGCAGTTAGTGGCAAGGTCATAAAGAGCAAAGCTGTCACCGCTCTCTTTAGCGCCAAAAAAGCGCTCGATGCGGTATTTGCCAGACGCGGTGGAGAATTCCAAACTTCCGCCATACGCGCCGCCCTGCCAAGGCATATACTTTTTGCGTTCGTTTTCGTCAAGCGACTGACGGCTGCTGGCAGGCATACCGTAAAGCATTGCCTTGATAAATGCCGCCAGGGTGCTCTTACCCCAGCCGTTTTCCTCAAGCAGGACGTTAAGGCCTCTTTCGAAAGAAAAATCAAAGTTTTGCAGCTTGCCGAAATTTTCAACGTGTAATCTCATCAGTTTCATAGGCCAAGCTCCTCCCCCGACAAAGCGCGGAAACCGCAAGCAATGACGCGTTCTTTTTCGCTATCGGAAAGCGAGGAAGCCATTACACGGCGCACGAATTCTCCTTTGAGGGAAATATCGTGGGCGTAATCCTCGGCATTGATGAAAATGCGTGTTTCGTCCTTGACCTTTGCAAAATAGAAGCGCTCGGCAAGCACGCCACGCAGATGTGTTAAATCAAGTGTCGCCTCGGCAGATTTTGTGCCCGTGAGAATAACCTTGACCATATCTTTTTGTGCAATCTCCGCAACCGATGCAAGCATTTTTTCTTCAAGGTCGAGCCCCGAGGCAAAGCCCGTGATATCACACTCCACAGTGTGAAGCGTGCGCGTGGCAAAGGGCACAAAGCGGTGCGAGAGGCGACCACCTTCAATATTGAGAATCACGTAGCCCTTGTTGCCGCATTCATCAAAGCCGCGCCCCTCTAAGCATCCGCTATAGCAAGCGATGCCGCGCGTATCAAGGCGGATGGGACGGTACTCGTGAATGTGACCGAGAGCTGCGTAGTCGATGTTCTTATTCTTAAAACGACCAAGGTGAATAATATCCTCCCCCGCAACACCTGCACCACGGCGCTCTTGGCCGTGCAGGAGCAGAATGTTGACGTCATCTTTGTTCAAGGAAAGCGTGTCGGCATCGGGCAGAGCCGCGCCCGTGATAGCAACGTTCCCACGGCGGTAAGTGGACCACACCTTGCCAAAGGTATAGAGGTTGGCAGGCAGTTGCGCTGAATTCGACAAGGAACTTCCCTTATCGTGGTTACCCGAAAGATAGTAAAAATCCATCATCGGGTAGGATGCAATGAGGTCGAGCACGTAATTTTCGGTGCTCTTGGTAACGCGTGCGCCGTCGAACAGGTCGCCTGCGATCAAAATCGCTTCGACTCCCTCCTCAGCGGCATTGCGCACCATGCGTGCAAAGGTGGAGCGAATCTCCAGTTTGCGTTCTCTTGCTTTGTCAGCCGACAAATTCGTTTCCATCGGTGAATCCAAATGAATGTCGGCACAGTGTATTAACTTCATAAGTTCGCTCCTTTCTTATAGACTTTTAGGAAGATTGCGGGAAAACCTTTTTTAGGGAAAAAGCGTTTTCCCGCACCCTTTCCAAAAAACGCTCTAACAAATGTCTTTTATAATTGGGAATGTTTGCGGATGGTTCTACAGACAGCTTACATTTTCTTGCCATCTAAAACAGCTTCTTGCAATTCATCGCCCTTGTAGGTAAGCTTGAGGGAGAAAAAGGGTGCATCCTCTTGCAAGAGGCGCAAGAAGATGCGGTCACCCTGCCACAAGGTCAGGTCGAACAGCTTTTGCTTTTTGATCCACGCAAGCTCGCCCTCGTCGCACTCGCGTGCCTCTCCCGTCCAATCGGTAACGGTAAAGAGGTGCATATACTCGGTCTCGTAAATATCGGAGACAAATGTCACGATTCCACGATAGCGATAATCTGTCACGGTCAATCCCGTTTCTTCAAAGATTTCACGGCGCATACAGTCCTCGGGGCTCTCGCCTGCCTCGAACTTGCCGCCAACGCCAATCCATTTATCGTGATTTTCGTCGTTCACTTTCTTGGTGCGGTGGAGCATCAAATACTCGTCACCACGTTCAAGATAGCAAAGGGTGGTCATCTTCATATCTGCTCTTCTCCTCGTCTCTTGACTTGTGCACCCGACTTGTAAATGCGGAACATATCAAGATGTTCCTCGCTTTGCATCGGCAGCAAGAGGATGAACACTGCCGCATTCAGCGCCGCGAAAATGAGCACGAGTATCCAATCGGCTACAAAGAACGTATATAGCCCAATCTTCATTCCCTGCAGGCGATAGAGCCACAGCATCAGTTGTGGAAAAAGTGCCGAGAAGAGTGGCAACAGCGGCAGCAAAAGATAGGTGACACGGTTGGGACACACCAGCTGCAAAATGCGCTTGGTGCGGTTTGCGATACGCGTGGTGGGCTCAAAGGAAAATGCCACAATCGAGCAAACCGTAATCATTGCCACGATCAACGCGTAAACGATAGGCAAAATCCAAAACAGTGCACTGACGATGGGAAAAAGATCCTCAAACCAAGTAACCGCAGCACTATTTTCAACAGTACCCGACTGAATCTGCTCATAAAAATCCCACGCGTTTTCCTGCAATTCAAAAAGATTCATTGTGGAATACGCATCACCGTCATACACAAACCAAAGGTGCGGAACGGCAGCGTAAATTAGGAGCAGGATGCCAAGAATTGCGGGTAAAAGATAGCACAGATGGATCAGCGCGCGGTGGGTGGGGTTGGAATAGCGTCTCATTTATTCTCCCCCGCAAGCTTGCCTTCCATCAGAAAAGCAGCTTCCATATCGGCGCAGCAGGTAGCATACGCCAAGGGGAACATTTCCAGCGCGCGACCTACGTTGCCGGGGTCCTCGGTTCCCGAAAAGCCCATATGATAGCGAATGGCAAATGCTTCGTCGCGTGTCAGGCGCATATAGGCAGAAACGATGTAGGCGGACTTTTCACCGTGACCGTAAGGGAGAGTATCCTCAATGGTGTAGTAAGGCACGCTCTGCCATCTGCCGGTTTCGTCCTTAACGTTGCGATAGCTTGTCTTATAGAAATTGACCTTGCAGATGTCATGCAAAAGACCTGCAATGGCAATGCTCTCCTCGGGATATTCGATGCCGTAGAGCTCCTTCATACGAGGACGCTCGAGCATATCCTTGAGGCAATCGTAAACATTGAGACTGTGCTCAACAAGTCCGCCCTCGTGCGCACCGTGGTAGCGCGTGCTGGCAGGAGCGGTGAAAAAGTCACTGCCGTTGAGGAGAAAATCGAGGAGCTTGTCAGCGCCCTCGCGCGTGATATTTTGATTGTAAATTTCAATAAAACGTTCTTTTGCGGTCATAAAAAGATACCTCTCTATATATTGAATTATAATTCTTTATTTTATTGTAACACGCCCGCGCGAAAAAGTAAAGATGTTTTGAGGCTTTTTTGAAAATTTTTCGGGGATAAAAGAAAGCATGTTCGCCTTATAAGCCTCCCTCCGAGAGGGAGGTGGCATTTTCGCAAGAAAATGACGGAAGGAGAGCGCGCATTGGCGTTAAGAACTCGCCGCGAAACGGGTGCTTAACTTTCGTACACGCGGGCTCCTCCCTGCTCCGCGGCTTTGCGCGGAGCTTCCCTCCTCCCGGAGGAGGGCCAAAAGCAAACACTCCCTTGTTTACGGTAATCGTTCGTTTTCCGGGCATCGAGGATGTCGCGCTGCTAAAAAATTCAGAAAACGAAAACAGATAAGCAATAGCTCCCTCTAAAAAAGCAAACCGCCCGCCAAAATTGGCGGGCGGGAATCTTTAACGGCGATATTCTGTTATTTCATCCGTTTTTTCTTGTCCTATAAGTGCTCCTGTCTTGTCAAATGTATAGTGGAACACATAGCAAGTTCCGGCAATGGTATGAGAACTTGTAGCGGGAGAATACTTCGCGGTAGTGATTCTCTCCACATCCCATACGAGATCTCCGGAATCACTCAGGGAAAATTTGCCGCCAAGAGAGCCTTTGACCGAGTAAAAAGCTTGCGGCGTTCCTATGTCAGGATCACATACCAACAACATTGCCGTATAATTTTCTCGAACGATCGGTGTAAATTCCTCGCTGGAAATGATCACAATACGATTGTCACGCAAATATTTTAGAATGCTTGCAATCTCCGTATAAGCAAGCGGCTCTTGCGCATCTACCGTTGGTACTGCATAAGCTGACAAATAGATTTTCCCGCCAAACTCGATCATATCGGTGATGTGGTAGCAAATCCCCTCTGTCTTATAAGAAAAAGACTCCAAAATATTCCCCTTGCGATCAACTTTTATAATTTTGTTATAAGCTTGCATCCAATAGCCCTGTTCATCCGCTTCGCTCAGGCGCGTTTGCACTAGATAGCCGTCCCCAAAGCAAACAGCGTTTTCTATTGTTCCTACCGAAACAAGTTCTTCGTTAGAATAAATTCTTTCGCCGTCTTTGGAAATTTGGCTTAAACATAGTTGGGAATACACTTCGCTAAAAACAGCATAACTACCATCATCGTTCTCTACCACGGCTCTTATAAATTGGGTACCCCCTCTGTCAATTACCCCCTGTGACCAAAGAATCCTTCCATCCTCGCTAAACTTCCATATACTACATTGACCATACACAATAACGCCATCTGATACAACTTTACATCCCCATATTCTCCCGGAACTGTAATCGGGAAGAGATGTTCGCCAAAGTAACTTATCACCATCGTATTTTTCAACGTAGCACCAATACCGATCAGAATCTATCCAATCGGAATGGTACTCATAGTGAATACCGTTCTGTTCGATGGTAGGATACCACATATTTTTATCGTTCCATAGCTTTTCAATATCCTCGGGAGTGGGATCTTCTTGAAAAATTTCATTCCCTTCAATACCGTCATTGGAAAGACTGTGGATAATGACCTCGGCGGTTTTGGGATCAGAGAAAGATTTTGTAACGATATCTTTATAAACGTTTTTAATCTCTTGACGGGTAAGCCCCTCGGTTGAAAGATTATATTCATTAAAAAACTGAACGGCAGTATTATACTCCTTGATATCTTCAACACATATATGCGTGCCAAAGCCGATACCAACAAGAAGTACCAGACAAGCCGCCACAATGCCGCATTTTTTGAGCCAACTCACCCGTTTTGACACAGTCACATCTGCTGCCTCTATATACGCAGGATCGATCAGTGCCATTTTGTCTAAAAATTCATTTCCCTTCATACAGTGTAACCCTCCTTTTCAAGATACTCCTTCAGTTGCCTACGACAGCGAAAAAGTGTGGTTTTGATTTTGCTTTCAGACAAAGCAAACCGCTTGGAGATAGCAGTTATGGAATCCAAATACCAATACCGCCGAACAAAAATATTGCGTTTTTGCTCGTCGAGAGTTGACAGAAACCGATTGAGCACATCAGCAAGTACAATATCATCAAGACGGCAGGCACAGTCATCGGGCGCCGGCAAGCATTGTTCCATTTCAACGCTAAGCTCACAGATCAGCGCATTGCGCTTCAGGCGACTTCGATCGCGACAGCAGTTCAAGGAAATATGGCGGATAATTCGTGCAAGAAAGGCGTAAAGATAGTCTCTCGGCTCGTGTGGTGGAATGCTGTTCCACGCTTCGAGGTATGTATCGTTTTCACATTCCTCTGCCGTCAGAGCATCCCCGACGATTCCGCGAGATAAGGAACGCAAGCGTTTTCCGTATTTTTGGGCGGTTTCTTCAATGGCTTTCTCATCGCGCATCAGAAACAATTCAACGATTCTGTTATCATCCAAAGCTATCATCTCCTTTCTTTTGTATTGGAAGGCCTTCACCCTAATAAGCACCGTTTGGAAGAAAAAGGTTACAAAAATGAAAAATAAAACACTTTAAAAAATACAACTTTGAAAGTTCGAAAAAATGAAATCACAAATAGGTAATCTCTCTTCTCATCATGATTCCTGTTCTTTTATTTCATTGTAGCATGCCGCTCCCTAAAAAACAAGATTTGAAACCCCTCTTTTTTTCAAAACTTTTGAATTGTACATAGTTTAGACACAAATTTGTGTTAGAATATGCAACGATATTTTGAAAAAGGAAGTTCATTATGAGAAAAACAAAAATTGTTTGCACTTTAGGCCCTGCTTGCCTGAAGGAAAATATTTTGGAAGAAATGCTGAAAAACGGTATGAACGTTGCGCGCTTTAACTTTTCACACGGAACGCACGAATACCACAAAAACGGCATGGCACTCTTCCGCAAGGTAAGAGATCGCCTCGATCTGCCTGCCGCAGTCCTGTTGGATACCAAGGGCCCCGAAATCCGCCTCAAGGATTTTGAAAACGGAAAGATTACCCTCAAAAAGAACGACACCTTCACTTTAACCACCACCGATATGATGGGCGACACCACCCGTGCCACCATCACCTACCCCGATCTGCCCCGTCAGCTTTACGCAGGCGTGCGCATCCTTCTCGATGACGGTAAGGTTGCGATGACCGTGCTTGAAACCACCGAAACCGACATCGTCTGCCGAGTGGACGTTGGCGGTCCGCTCTCCAATCACAAGAGCATCAACATTCCCAACTTTCACATCGATATGCCCTACCTAAGTGAGCAGGACAAATCCGACCTCATTTTTGGTATTGAGCAGGACGTGGATTTTGTTGCCGCATCCTTTGTTCGTTGCAAAGAGGATGTCATTCAGCTTCGCAAATTCCTCGACTACCACGGCGGACATGAAATCAAAATTATTTCTAAAATCGAAAATATTGAGGGCGTGAACAACTTTGAGGCCATTCTGCGCCACTCCGACGGTATTATGATCGCGCGCGGAGACATGGGTGTTGAGGTTGCATTTGAGCGTCTGCCCGGTCTTCAAAAGCGCTTTATCCGCAAGTGCTACCAATCGGGTAAAATGGTCATTACCGCTACGCAAATGCTGGAATCCATGATTCATTCCTCCACCCCGACACGTGCCGAGATCACCGACGTTGCAAATGCCGTTTTTGACGGTACGTCCGCCGTTATGCTCTCAGGAGAGACCGCTACAGGCGATCACCCCGCGCTGGTTGTTAAGGTAATGGCACAAATTGCAGAGCAAGCCGAGGAAGATGCCTTTGATATGGATATGTATAGCGGTATTCGCTATGACTCCGACACCTCCGACGTTACCAACGCCATTTGTGATGCCGCCGCAACCACCGCTCGCGACGTACGTGCAAAGGTCATTATTGCGGTTACAACTTCCGGTTTAACTGCAAGACGCGTGTCGAAATTCCGCCCCGAGCAAATGATTGTTGCCGCAACACCCGAGCTCAAATCCTATCATCAGCTTGCCCTTTCTTGGGGTGTTATTCCCGTTTTGGCTCTGCATCAAAACAACACCGATGCCCTCTTTACCCACGCCATCGACTGCGCAAAGCAGAACGACCTGGTTGTGCGCGGCGACAAAGCCGTTATCACCGCAGGCGTTCCCCTTGGCATTGAGGGTACAACGAACTTGCTCAAGGTTCAAATCGTACAATAAATATCAAAAAAGACGATTGATCGCTCAATCGTCTTTTTTCATTCCAACGTATCCTGTTTTTTCAATGATGTACTGTCCTTCTTCGGAAAGGATCCATTCAACAAGGCGTGCTACGTTGGGGTTGGGATTGTTCTCATACGTCACTGCGTAAACAGGCGCGATAATGGGGTATGTATTGTTTCGAATATTCTCCGCCGTAGGCGCAACTCCCTCAACAGCAATCATTTTGACCTCGGGGTTTTGCACGATGCCTTCGAGATAGTAGCGGAAAGAATAGCCAATTGAACCTGCGCGGCTTTGATAATCAACCACTTCTTCAACAACCGCACCCATGCCACGAATCGTCTTGGTTTCGGCTTCCATCAGGGGCGTATCCCCCATAAAACGGATCATCATACTTTGGCTGCCACTTCCCTCGTCGCGTTGGAACGGAATGATCTTTTCATCGTTGCCGCCAACCTCACTCCAGTTGGTGATCTCGCCCGAATAGATGCCCTTGATTTGCTCAACTGTCAACGAGTTGATGGGGTTATCCTTGTGTACAAAGAACACAAAAGCTTCCCACCCGATTTGTGTATAAACAAAAGTTGTTCCGCACTGCTCTGCATAGGCGACCTGCGACTTGGAGGGTCCCGCACCAATGAAAATATCCGTCTTCCTTTGTGCAAGCAGACGATAACCGTCGCTGGTAGTGTTGTATTCAAACACACCGCCATGCAGCTCGGTTTCTTTTGTGTTGGGATAAACCGCATTGACAAACGCGGAATACACAGGGAATGCCGCCGATGCGCCATCTATACGCGGAAGTTCATCTTCTTCGGTAAACTTGAGTGTTTTACTATCAATCTTTACAATTTTGGAATCCTCGCGAAAAGGCATATATTCGTCCACGTTGATGTTGGGGGCAACGTCGATGGTGATGCTTCTTTCATACTCCGCAATGCCCCACTGCACACCGCAACAAATAAGAACCGCCAAAAATAAGCAGACGTAAGTAATGAGATATGGTTTTCTTCTTCTAATCCAAATAGCGGGAATGACAAATGGGAAAAAGCAAAGCAAAATAGCCCATTGCGGAGCACCGAATGCTCCCAACAAAAGAGCGGCAATCAGCACATACGGGGTTAGGATGCAAAGCACTACCGTGAGAAGAATTTTAATCACCTTTTTGAATGTGCTCGAATTGGATTCCATATGGAAACTCCTTTCTGGTTTTAAGATAAGAGGATTTACTTTCATTATAGCATACATCTTTTCAAAATGCAAGTAGTGCACAAAAAGAGATGAAACATACGAGATTCTGAACCCAAGCAATGATTGTTTGCAATCATTGCGCAAATTTGCTTCGCAAATTCGCCGCGAGCGCGCCTTGCGTGCACAAGGTTTCTTATAACCAAATGCTCCACCAAACAAACAAGGGGCACCGTTTGGTGCCCCTTGTGCGTTTGTGAAAGGGCGACGAAAAGGATACAAAATCCTAATGGGTTCATTTTGCAAAATGGGTTCACTTTTTATAGAAAATGGGTTCAATTTTAGCGATTAAATCGAACTATTCTTCAATTAAAGCTTTTTCTTTACCCTTATCAACTATGTAAATGAAACAATTTTCAAAATGATTTGAATACTGACCATTCGATTTTAGATTTTCAGGCCAATAATTATACCTAACAATCACTTCAAATTTATCTGCAGATGTTTTAGCAATAATAAAAGGCAAAAAATTAATTGATTGTTCTATGGCCGTAGGTTTTGAACCATCAATGGTTGAATTATATACCTCTATATTTTTTCCACAGCACATACATTTTGCTTGAAGAATTAACTGTTTATTTTTCTTGATAATGTAGGGGGCAAGTATTCCGTTTGTTTGCTTTCCTGTATG
>JAZSFM010000018.1:0-16977 GCA_045532215.1 Eubacteriales bacterium
CTCCAATGATACTTCTAAAATGCTTGCGATTTGAGGGAGCAACATAACATCGGGCATAGATACCTCTGACTCCCATTTTGACACAGATTGATTGGTAACGCCAAGCTTTGCCCCCAATTCCTCTTGCGTAAATCCTTTCGATTTTCTGTATTTTGCAATGTTTTTTCCAATACTCATCGTTATTCTCCTTTCGGGTTCTAATTGCATTATAGCATACTTTTTTCGCAAAAGGAAGATATTATTTTTCGATTTATCATTTTTCACCCACTTAAAAATCGCCAAATGGTTGGATTGATACCAAATAAAGCGAGCCGCGGTGCGGCTCGCTGTTTTTTTGATTATTTTAATTCGCCTTTGCGGTGGTGTCAGCGGTAGGGTCCTCGAGAGGAACCTCCTCGATGTCGGCGCCGATGCCGCGCAGCTTTTCTACGAGGTTTTCGTAGCCGCGCTTGATGTAATGCACGCCTCGAACTTCGGTGACGCCTTGGGCTACCAAGCCTGCAATCACCAGTGCCGCGCCCGCACGCAGGTCGGTCGCTTTAACGACTGCTCCCGTGAGCTGCTCTACGCCGATAATGGTGGCATTTTGGGTGTCGACCATGATCTTTGCGCCCATTTTGGTCAGTTCTTCGGTATAACGGAAGCGATTTTGCCATACACCCTCGTGGATGTTGCCAATGCCATCGGCAATGCAGAGGAGAACCGCAAATTGCGGGTGCATATCGGTGGGAAAACCGGGATAGTAAACGGTTTGAATGTTGATGTTTTGCAATTTTCCGTCGCTGATAACAACAACTGCGTCATCTTCTTCTTCCACTCTAACGCCCATTTCGCAAAGCTTGCTGGTAATGGACTCAACGTGTTTGGGAATGACAGAGGTAATGCGTACGCATCCGCCGGTTGCGGCAACGGCTACCATATAGGTGCCTGCCTCAATCATATCGGGAATGATGGTATAGTTGCAGCCGTGGAGTTCTTCTACCCCGTGAACCTTAATCACAGACGTACCTGCGCCCACGATATTTGCGCCACAGGCGTTGAGGAAGTTCGCCAAGTCGACAATGTGGGGCTCTCTTGCTGCGTTTTCGATAACGGTTGTGCCTTCTGCAAAAACAGATGCCAAAATGACGTTAACAGTAGCCCCTACGGATGCAACGTCGAAGTAAACGCTGCTCCCTTTCAATCCTTCGTCGGCTTCGGCATAGATGAATCCACCCTCTGTGTCGGTTTTGGCGCCGAGCGCACGGAAGCCCTTCATGTGTTGATCGAGGGGACGGCTTCCGCCAAAGTCACAACCACCCGGCCACGCGATGCGTGTTTTGCCAAAGCGGCCAAGCTCGGCGCCCAACAAATAAGAGGAGCCGCGCATTTTGCGAACAAGTTCGTCGGGAGAGGTTCCCTGACGGACGCCCGCAGTGTTGATCAGCACTGTTGTGGGATTGAGATATTTGACCTGCGCGCCCATTTGTTGAATGAGCAAAAGCGAGTTGCTAATGTCGCTGACGGCAGGGATGTTTTCAAGTGTGCAAACGTCACCCGTGAGAATGGTGGCGAAGAGAATGGGCAATGCAGCGTTTTTCATGCCGCTGACGGCAATTTCACCGTAAAGCGGGCGGTTTCCGCGAATGACAAATTTGGTTGACATATCGATTCCTCGGGTAGCAAAAACCCTGTTCCTTTCTGTATGATAAATTTTGTAAAAACGATCAAAATTTTGTGTCCCTCGCGCGCGCGCGATATAGATACTATATATATTATAGTATATTATACAGGATTTGTCAATAGGTTTTTGAAAATTTCTTTTCTTTTTTTGCATTTTTTTGCTCTTTTTTCAGAATATGCTAAAAAATGCGATTTCGACACCGAAAAATGGGGGATTTTCTTCCCTTTTCGGGGTGTTGACAATTTGCTTTTTTTATGGTATAATGATAAATTGAGATAATATGTGTGTGCGAACGTGCGCACGCGAGATCCACTGTGGAAAGGAAGATACTGTTATGAAAATCAATGCTCTCAAATCCGCTCTTTTGAGTGGTGAATATGATGCCCGCTTGGGTTATATTTATGGCGAGTCAGCTGTGACCGCACAAAGAGATCGCTATGCAGCTGCTATCGATTCTTTTGTTGCCCTCTACGGTGCCGACCGCGAAGCCGCCCTCTACTCGGTTGCAGGCAGAAGCGAGCTTTCGGGCAACCACACCGACCACAACCACGGTTGCGTAATTGCCGCATCGATTGACCTTGATATCATTGCAGTTGCCTCTCCAAACGAAGAAGACATCATCCGCGTCAAGAGCGAGGGTTTCCACGAGGACGTGATCGACATCAACGTTTTCACCTCTCCCCGTGAGACACCCGAGGGAAATTCGGACGAGCTGATTGCAGGAATGGTTGCGGGATTCCGCGAGAACGGTTATGCCGTTGGCGGCTTTGACGCTTACACCACCTCGAACGTGCTCAAGGGCTCGGGAATTTCTTCCTCTGCGGCCTTTGAGGATATGATTGGCAATATTCTCAATCACATCTACAATGAGGGTGCGATTGATAACGTGGAAATCGCAAAAATCGCGCAATATGCCGAGAACGTATTCTTTGGCAAGCCCTGCGGCTTGATGGATCAAGTTGCTTGTGCCGTTGGTGGTATTGTGGCGATTGATTTTGAAGATCCAAAATCCCCCATCATCAACAAGCTGGATGTGGATATTTCGGGTGCGGGTTACAACCTTTGCATTACCAACACGGGCGGCAATCACGCTGACTTGACCGATGATTATGCTTCTGTTCCCCGAGAAATGAAGAGCATCGCCGCTTATTTTGGCAAGGCGGTTTTGCGCGACCTCGCCGAGGAAGATCTCGTGGCAAGCATTCCCCTTTTGCGTGCGCAGTACGGTGACCGCGCTATTTTGCGTGCTTTGCACTTCTTCTCTGAAAACCGTCGCGTAGCCGAACAAACCGAGGCGCTGGCAAATGGCGACCTTGACGCTTTCTTTGCAAATGTGATTGCATCGGGACGCTCGTCCTATTGCTATCTGCAAAACGTATACACCACCAAAAACGTGGAGGAGCAGGGACTTTCTCTCGCCCTCTGCCTTTCCGAACGTCTGCTCACAGGCAAAAAGGCCGCTTGGCGCGTGCACGGCGGCGGCTTTGCAGGTACTATTCAAGCGTTTGTTCCCTCGGCTGACGTAACTGCCTATCGCGATGCGATGGATTCCGCATTTGGTGCAGGTGCTTGCATAGTTTTGCGTATTCGCCCCGTAGGTGCTGTTAAACTCTGATACAAAAAGGAATTTTTATGAAACCCGAAAACAAATGGCTTGCTCTACTTCTCTTGGGCAATTCGATTCTTTTTTCTGTTGCTTACTTTGCTTTGGCAACTGTATTTCCTATTTACATCCCCTATCTCGTGATTGGTGTGGTAATGACCTTGGCATTTGTCATTTACAACCGCGGCTTTGTGGGTAAAAATTTAACGCCCGACCGAATGAGTGATACAATGTCGCTTGAGGAAAAACAAAAATTCATTGATGATTGCGCCGCTCGCTTGCGCCGCTCGCGTTGGATGATTACCATAATCTTCCCCATTATTTTGGCATTTTGTCTAGATATGATGTATCTGTTCCTACTCCCGATGTTGGAGGGAATGTTCCAATGAAAAACATTCGCATCATATCGCTGTATTCGGGCTCAACGGGCAACTGCTTTGTGATATCCGCGCCATGCGGAACGCTCCTGATTGATGCGGGCAAAAATGCCAAGCGGTTGCACGCGGCACTATGTGAGGTTGGCATTGATGCCGACAGCATCGGTGCGATTTTGGTAACACACGAACACACCGACCACATCAGCGCTCTGCCCGTATTCCTCAAAAAGCATCCCATTCCCGTACATATTGCAAACGGCTCTGCATATAAGCTTTTGCCGCATCCCTCGGTGGAACCGCTTCTCAATATGCATCCACCCATTTATGAGGAGGACATTTGCGGTATGCACGTGACCTCCTTCCCCACCCCACACGACAGCCGCGCTTCTGTGGGATACCGCATTGAAATTCCCAGTGAAGATGGAAACGTTTATCGCATCGGATATGCCACCGACATTGGCTATGTCACGCCCGAAATTGAAGAGGCGCTGACGGGTTGCGATGCCGTTATTTTGGAGAGCAATCACGATTACGATATGCTGATGACGGGTCCTTACCCGTATGACCTCAAAAAACGCATTGCTTCGCGACTCGGGCATCTTTCCAACCCCGATTCTGCCGCTTTTGCCGCACGTCTTTGTGCCGCAGGCACAAAGACATTAATGCTTGCACACTTGAGTCAGGAGAACAATGCGCCCGCACTCGCCCTTGGCGAGTGCGTGAGTGCAGTGGGAGATGCTGACGTGCAGGTGTTTGTTGCACACCCCGAGATCCCTATCGAAATGATTTGAATAGGAGAAAAACATGGTTCAAGTTACCGTTATCACCGTTGGCAACCTCAAAGAGGCCTATTGGCGCGATGCGTTGGTAGAATATGAAAAGCGTCTTGGTGCTTTTTGCAAGCCCGAGATCTTACAACTAAAAGAAGCTAAACTTTCGGATAACCCGAGCGAGGGTGAAATTAAGACCGCTCTTGCCGACGAGGGCAAGCGGATCCTTTCGGCAATTCCCCCGCGTTCTTACAAGATCGCGATGTGCGTGGAGGGACAGCAATTCTCCTCGGAGGAGCTTGCCGCCAAGCTGGATGGCGTACTTGCAAACACGGGTTCTTTGTGCCTGATCATCGGTTCTTCCTACGGACTTTCGGACGAGGTCAAGCGCGCGTGCGATTTGCGCTTGTCGGTATCAAAATTGACCTTTCCGCATCAGATGATGCGCGTTCTGCTTTTGGAAATGCTCTACCGTTGCTTTGGCATTCTCAAAGGCACGAAATATCACAAATAACAGATTTTTGAAGGAGACATTCTTATGAAACAGATCTTCAAAAACAATACACAGCATCACGGTGCGCGGCTCCCCGGTATGGAATCCTTGACCGAGCTTTATAAAGTTGGCAGTGGTCCTTCAAGCTCGCACACCATCGGTCCCGAGCGTGCTTGCCTGCTCGCACTCAAAAAATTCCCTGCGGCGGATGAGTTCCGCGTAACGCTCTTTGGATCTCTTGCCAAAACCGGAAAGGGACACGGCACCGACACCATCATTCGCAAAACGCTCTATCCCATGCCCTGCGAGATCATTTTTGATCCCGAAAACGAGGACATTCCCCACCCCAACACCATGGATGTGGCAGCTCTTTCCAAAGGACACGAATTTGGTCGCTTGCGTATTTTGAGTGTGGGTGGAGGCCGTATTCAAGTGGATGGCGAGGCGGCTGAAGAGCCGAAAATTCACTACACGCTCAAAACATGGAAAGACATTCGCGAATATTGCGAAAAGAAGAACATTCGCTTGTGGCAGTTTGCCGAGGAAAATGAGGGTCCCGAGTTTTGGCTCTACATGACCGATATGTGGGAGGCGATGAAGGCATCGATCCGTCGCGGTCTTGAGGACGAGGGCGAGCTCCCCGGTGGGCTTCATGTGCAAAAAAAGGCGAAGTATCTTTACTACCGTCGCTCGCTTGGCGAGAGTGCCGAAACGCGCGAGAACCGCTTGGTCTGCTCTTATGCGTTTGCAGTCAGTGAGCAAAACGCAGCGGGGGAGAAGATCGTCACCGCTCCGACTTGTGGTGCTTCGGGCGTACTCCCTGCTGTCCTTTACTATGAGCAACACAAAAACGGATTTGCCGATTGGGAGGTCGTTCGCGCGCTTGCCGCGGGCGGTATTATCGGTAATCTGATCAAAACAAACGCATCTATTTCGGGTGCGGAGTGCGGCTGCCAAGCCGAGATCGGCACGGCGTGCGCCATGGCTGCGGCGGCTCTGGGTGAGTTGTTCCAACTCAGTCTTGACAAGATCGAATACGCCGCAGAGATTGCCATTGAACATCATTTGGGACTAACCTGTGACCCAATTTGCGGTCTTGTACAGATCCCCTGCATTGAACGAAATGCGGTTGCCGCGATGCGCGCCATCAATGCGGTCACGCTTTCGGACTTCCTTTCCGACACGCGAATGATCTCGTTTGACAAGGTCGTGCGCGCCATGATGGAAACAGGCCGCGATATGTCCGACCTTTACAAGGAAACCTCCGAGGGCGGACTGGCAACGCTGGGTGTGGAGAAGAAAGATAGTTGAATTATAATTTACTTTTTCGCCGCCTGTGGCGTAGAGAGGGGCCTGCGTGTATGAGAGCATAGCACTCGTTTTATGACAAGTGCTTCTCTTTCGTGCCGCGCTCTCCTTCCGGCTCGTTACACTCGCCACCTCCCTCCCGGAGGGAGGCTTAATGCTACATCTGCAAAGAACAATTTGAACTTGATAAGAGATTATTGCTATGATTTTTGAAGATAAAAAGATAACGTTAAAAGACGGCAGAAGCGCTATACTAAAAACGCCTTGCGTTGAAGATGCCGAAAAAATGCTGAATTACATAAAAAAAGCCTGCGGCGAAACCGATTTTCTCACCCGCTATCCCGAGGAATGGAACGGAGTCACTCTCGAGAGTGAAGAAAAATGGGTGAAGCGCTGCAGAGATTCTCAAAGCTTGTTGGCTATTACGTGCTACATCGATGAGGAAATCGTCGGGAGTTGCGAAATCAATTTTAGGGGCGGTATCAAAACATCGCACCGCGCAACCGTTTCTATCGCAATTCTCAAGGAGTATTGGAATCTCGGAATCGGTTCTGCTATGTTCGCAGAGCTTATGGCTACAGCAAAAGCAAGACCGGGAATCGAAATCGTTGAGCTTGAATTTGTGGAAGGCAATGACCGCGCTCGGGCGCTTTATGAAAAGTACGGATTTAAAGTCGTTGGCGAACGTCCTAATGCTTTCAAATTAAAAGACGGACGTATGATGAGAGAATATTTCATGCAAAAGGAACTGAAGTAAAAGAGTTTTTTGAAAAACTTGCAAAACCCTCTTGAAACATCCCCTACTTTTGTGATATAATAGTACAGATATAGAAAATTTTGAGACAAATCGCCCGCGAGGGCTTTGGAGGTAAAAATTGATCGTTGCATTAGAAGATGCCAAGTATAAGTTGCTTGGTATGAGAGAGAGCATTGAGGAGCTTGGCTCCGCTTTGCGTATTGAAGAAACTAAAGAATTGCTTTTTGACCTTGAGGCGCAAACACAAGCTCCCGATTTTTGGAACAGTGCCGAAAAATCGAGCAAGGTGTTGCAGACGATTAAGCAAGGCCAGGATAAAGTTGCCGGCTATGAGCGTCTTTGTGCGCGTCTTGAGGACGCCATCGCGCTTGCTGAAATGGCAATTGAAGAAAATGACGAGGGCTTTGTAGAAGAAGTGCAAAGCGAACTCGATGCCATTGTTGCCGAGGAAGAAAGCCGCCGCATTGAGGTGCTCCTCTCGGGCGAGTACGACAAGAGCAATGCCATTGTTTCTTTCCACCCCGGTGCAGGTGGCACTGAGGCGCAGGACTGGGCACAAATGCTCTACCATATGATCACTCGTTGGGCAGAAAAGCGCGGATTTAACGTCAAGCTTACCGACTGGCTCGACGGTGACGGTGCCGGCATTAAGAGTGCGACTGTGATGATCTCCGGTCTGAATGCTTACGGCTATCTCAAGAGCGAGAACGGCGTTCACCGCTTGGTGCGCGTTTCTCCTTTTGACGCAAACGGACGTCGTCAAACGTCTTTTGCATCCATTGAGGTTATGCCCGAATTCGAAAACCTTGACGCTGTTGTCATCCGTGAAGAAGATATTGAAGTGACCGCTCACCGCTCCAGTGGTGCGGGTGGTCAGCACATCAACAAGACCGACTCGGCTATCCGTATCGTTCACAAGCCCACGGGTATTGTTGTTGGTTGCCAAACCGAGCGTTCGCAGCTGCAAAACAAGGAAACCGCAATGCGTATGCTGAAATCCAAGCTCATGGAGATCAAAATTCAAGAGCGTCTTGACACCATTGAGGACATTCAAGGCAACAAGACAAACATTGAATGGGGTGCGCAGATTCGTTCTTACGTCTTTATGCCCTACACGCTTGTTACCGACAAGCGTACCGGCTACGAAACAGGTAACATTCAAGCCGTTATGGACGGTGACCTTGACGGATTTATCAACGCATATCTCAAGCACACAGCAGGAAAATAAAATCAAAAAAGGCATCTGTCCAGATGCCTTTTTCTTTTTTGAAAAACAAAAACAAAATTATTGACTTTTACTTTCTTTTATGATATAATAAGATGTTAAACTATGCGATATTGAGATTTTTGGAAAGGAGTGATAAAAATGGTAAAAGTGTTGGCGGTTTTGCCAAACAGTATTGCCCAAAAGGCAGGCATTCGCGGTGGGGATATTCTTGTCTCCATCAATCAAAATGAAATACGCGACGTACTCGATTACCGTTTTTATCTCACCGATACAAACGTTTCTATCACGCTCTCACGCGGCAATGAGGAATATACCGTGCACATCAACAAAGGCGAATATGATGACATTGGTCTCTCTTTTGAAACTCCCTTGATGGACAAAAAACACTCCTGCACAAACAAGTGTGTGTTCTGCTTTATCGACCAACTGCCGCCCGGTATGCGTGAATCTCTCTATTTCAAGGATGACGACGACCGTCTTTCCTTTTTGCACGGCAACTACGTTACCTTGACAAATCTCAAAGATGCTGACATTGACCGCATCATCAAGATGCACATATCCCCTGTGAACGTGTCTGTTCATACCACCAACCCCGAGCTTCGTGTAAAAATGATGAAAAACAAGCACGCGGGCGAGGTGCTCTCCTATCTTGGTCGTATGGCGGATGCAGGCATTGCACTCTGCACGCAGATCGTGCTTTGCAAGGGGCTCAACGACGGCGCCGAACTTGACCGCACATTACATGATCTCATAAAATATCATCCCTCTTTGCGTTCTTGCGCAATCGTTCCTGTGGGGCTGACCAAGTATCGCGAAAAGCTGTATCCTTTGGAATCCTTTTCTCCCGAAGAATGTGCAGCGGTGATCGAGCAGGTCAACGCTTATGGGAATTGGTGCCTAAAAGAATACGGCACGCGCATTTTTTACTGCTCGGACGAATTTTACATTCGCGCAGGACTTCCCCTCCCTGACGAGGAGTTTTACGAGGATTACTCCCAAATTGAAAATGGCGTTGGTATGCTGACCTCAATGCGGGCTGAATTCGATATGGAGCTTGATTATCTTGACGAGCTTCTACCTAATTTCCGCGCACCGCGCACTGTTTCGGTGATTACGGGTATGGCAGCGTATGAGCATATTTCTTCTCTTGCAAAAGAGCTCGCGGCACGCGTAGATGGACTCATGGTAAACGTTTATCCCATCGTCAACAATTTCTTTGGCGAGCGTGTGACCGTTGCGGGACTGATTACAGGCGGTGACGTTGTTGAACAGATGAAGGGCAAGAATCTCGGCGATGAACTTCTCTTCCCCTCTGTAATGCTTCGTGCCGACGGTGACGTTTTTTTAGATGATATGACACCCGACGAGCTCTCGGCACGTCTTGGTGTGCCTGTTCGCGCATCGGAAAGCGACGGTGCAAAGTTCATCTCTGCCCTCCTCGGCATTTGCGAATAACACGCACACAACGCGGACAAACTGTTTTTTAGTGGAAAGGACATATAGATTTATGGCAAAACCGATTATTGCGATTGTCGGACGTCCCAACGTTGGCAAAAGCACTCTGTTTAACAAACTCATCGGTGAGCGTCGCTCAATTGTTGAGGACACTCCCGGTGTAACGCGCGACCGCATCTACGGTGAGACCGAATGGCGCGGCAAGCGTATGATTCTCATCGACACGGGCGGAATTGAGCCCAAAACCGACAACTTGATTCTGAAGCAGATGCGTCAGCAGGCACAAATGGCGATTGACACCGCCGACGTCATCATCTTTATGTGTGACGTGCGCACGGGGCTGACCGCCAATGACCGCGACATTGCGGTAATGTTGAAAAAAAGCGGCAAGCCGATTGTTCCCTGCATCAACAAGTGCGACAGCATTGGTGCTCTGCCGATGGAATTTTACGAGTTCTACGAGCTTGGCTTTGAGGAAGACCCCATTGGTGTTTCTTCCATTCACGGCAGCGGCTCGGGTGACCTGCTTGATGCTTGCCTGCGCTACCTCGAGGATTGGCAAGACACGATGGAAGAAGACGATAGCATTAAGGTAGCCGTTATCGGCAAGCCGAATGCAGGTAAGTCTTCTATCATCAATCGCCTGATTGGTCAGGAACGCCTGATTGTTTCGGATATGGCAGGAACGACTCGCGATGCGGTTGACACGCAACTTGAAAATGAATACGGCAAGTTCACCTTTATTGATACCGCCGGCATTCGTCGCCAATCAAAGATTGACGATAAGATCGAACATTTCAGCGTTCTGCGCGCTCATATGGCGGTAGATCGCGCTCAAGTTTGTCTTTTGATGATCGATGCCTCAACGGGCATTACCGATCAGGATACCAAAATTGCAGGCATCGCACACGAAGCCGGCAAAGCGGTCATTATTGTGGTCAACAAGTGGGATTTGATTGAGAAAGACAACAATACTGTCAACGAATTTAACAAAAAGATTCGCACGGAGCTTGCATATATGCCCTACGCGCCCATCCTTTATATTTCAGCAAAGACCGGTCAGCGAGTGACCAATCTTTTTGAGCGCATCGTTTACGTTTACGGTCAGTCGGTTATGCGTGTAACTACGGGTATGCTTAACGATGTGCTGGGTGACGCGATGATCCGCGTTCAGCCTCCGTCCGACAAGGGACGTCGCCTCAAGATCTACTATATGACGCAAATTGCGACCGCTCCCCCCACATTTGTCATCTTTTGCAATAACATTGAACTCTTCCACTTCTCCTATCAGCGTTATATTGAAAACTGCCTGCGCGAGACCTTTGGTTTTATGGGAACGCCCATCAAGCTCATCATTCGCATGAAAGGCGACGAGGCGGATAAGTAAAGAATATTTGAACAATTTTTATTGAGGAGACACGATTTCCGCAGAATACGGGAATTTTACAAGCCTCCCTTCGAGAGGGATGGTGGCAAATGCCGCAAGCGGCAAGGGACGGAAGGAGCCTGCGTGTACAAACGCAAAGCACTCGTTTTATGGTGAGTGCGCCACTAAAATACCGCGGGCTCCTCCCTGCTCCGCGGCTTGGCGCGGAGCTTCCCTCCTCCCGGAGGAGGGCGAAAAAGCTTCAACTCAATCTTTTTAAGGGAAGGCTAAAACCACAAGTCCCGTCTTTCCGACAGGTATACACGAGGTGAAAATATGTTTGTTGATAACGTTAAAATTTATATCAAAGCCGGTGACGGCGGCAACGGTGCCGTTTCTTTTCGCCGTGAAAAATACGTGGCCGCAGGCGGTCCCGACGGCGGCGACGGCGGACACGGCGGCAATGTGGTCTTTCGCGTTGACGAAGGCACCAACACCCTGCTCGCCTTTCGTTACAAGCACAAATTTGTAGCGGCGCGCGGCGGTGACGGCAAGGGCGGCAAGTTCCATGGGGCTACCGCCGAGGATCTTGTGATTATGGTTCCCCCCGGAACGCTCATCCGCGATGCGGAATCGGGCAAGATCATTCACGATATGTCCGAAGATGACGGCGCTGACTTCATCGCTTGCCGCGGTGGTCGCGGCGGTTGGGGCAACCGTCACTTTGCAACCCCTACTCGTCAGGTCCCCATGTTTGCCAAAAACGGCACCGAGGGACAGGAGCGCGAGGTTATTTTGGAACTGAAAATGATTGCCGACGTGGGACTGATCGGTTACCCCAGCGTTGGTAAATCTTCGATTCTCGCTCGCATTTCTGCGGCAAAGCCGAAGATCGCGGACTATCACTTTACCACTCTTTCCCCCAACCTTGGCGTTGTTCGCACGGGTGGAGAAAGCGGATTTGTGGCGGCTGACATTCCCGGTTTGATCGAGGGCGCGGCTGACGGCGCAGGGCTTGGTCACGCATTCTTGCGCCACGTTGACCGCTGCAGACTTCTTTTGCACGTGGTGGATATTTCCTGTTTTGAGGGCAGAGATCCCGTTGAGGACGTCAAGCAGATCAACTATGAGCTTGCACGTTACAGCCCCGAGCTTGCCGAGCGTCCGCAAATCATTGTGGCAAACAAATGCGACTCGCTTGACCGCGAAATTGTTGACGTAGATGCATTTGAGGCATTTATCAAAGAGAACGGTTGGGAGCTCTTTTACATCTCGGCTGTGACCGGTGAGGGCGTGGATGCGCTCATTCGTCGCGTAGCGGTTCGTCTTGAGGAGCTGCCCCCCATTAAGGTTTACGAAAAAGAATACGCTCCCGAGGATGTTGTGGTTGGCGGTGAGCGCGAGACCATCATTCGCCGCGAAAACGACACCTTCTACGTTGAGGGCGAGTGGATCAAGAACGTTATGGGGCAGATCAACTTCAGCAATTACGAGTCGCTCAACTACTTCCAAAAGGTGCTCCAGAACGGTGGCGTATTTGAAGCTTTGGAGAAGAAGGGCTGCCGTGACGGTCACACCGTGTCGATTTACGGCTTTGAGTTTGATTACGTAAAATAAGGAGAATACAATATGAACGTTTGGCACGATATCCCGCCCGCATACGTCAAGCCTGACGATTTTGCGGCAATTATTGAGATCCCCAAGGGAAGCAAGTGCAAATACGAATTGGATAAAACGACGGGACTGCTCAAATTGGACCGCATTCTTTACACCTCTACCCACTACCCTGCCAACTACGGCTTTATTCCCCGCACCTATGCCGATGACGGGGACCCGTTGGACGTTTTGGTGCTTTGTGCCGAGTCGATTTATCCGATGACATTGATGCAGGTTTATCCCATTGGTGTCATGCGTATGTTGGATGGCGGTAAGATGGATGACAAGATCATTGCGGTTCCCGTATCCGATCCCACTTATGCAGGCATTGATTCCATCGACAGTCTCCCTGCGCATATTTTTGATGAGATTATGCACTTCTTTAGCGTTTACAAGCAGCTGGAGAACAAGGAGACCGCAGTCAAGTCTCTCTTCGGTCGCAAAAAAGCTGAGGAAATTATTGCCGAGGCGATTGAATTTTACAAGGAAACATTTGAAAAAGAATAACAGATAAAAAATCGCCTACGACAGTGTCGTAGGCGATTTTTTTGTTATAAAACAGGTGGGCTTAAAAGTTGTTAACTCTTCAAAGGTTTTTTCTGCAAATAAGCAATCCGTGTGCACTCATACCGGTACAACTCTCACAAGACGTCATTTTATCATATAATGGTCTGAACAATTCAAACTTTTCTTCTGATACGTCGTTTATTACACACGCAAGGAAGGAAAAATCCAAACCGAGATTTGAAACCTTTTCAAATCCGTTTTTGCGTGCAACCTTTTCTATTTCTTCGGGCATTGTATAGTAGTATATATAGGGGTGTACATCGTCTGTGCAATTTTCAAATATCATTTCATTGGCGCGTGCATTTGGATATCCTTTACGCCACTCGTCATGAACACATACACCTGCATATTCCCCAACTTGATTCAAATATGCAAAAGCAACTATTCCATTTTTCGCACAAACTCTATGGCACTCTTTGAAAACTTTTTCTCTTTCTTCCGGCGGTAAATGATACATAGGTCCCAAACACAAAACAACGTCAAAACTATCACTGGCAATTTCTCGAAGATCTGTAGCATCTCCTACTTGACATGATACATTTTTTAATCCCAAATCCTTTATTTTGTCATGAAACACCTTTATATGATTCGGCACTATATCAATACCTACATACTCTTTACACTTATCGGAATAGTAAACTCCATAATAGCCCGTTGCACAGCCAACCTCTAAAATTCGAGAGTCCTTTGTAATGTAGTCGGATAAATGCTTTTTGGTATAATAAAACTCCAAAGAGGTGGATTTCGATTTTTGGAAACGGCTATTTTCTTTTAATCCATCTCCATACTTTTGAATCAACATGTTTTCATTAGACGACATATGCTTACCTCCGTAAATTTAAAAACGATACACGTTGAAAAAACTCAACTTGTATCGTTATACCTTACATCTTATTATCGTAAAATCATAAAAAATAGGCACAACAACACAAGCGCGACTGTTTTTTGGAAGCCTCGCCCTGCTTTTTCATGTTTTTCTTCCAACAAATTGAATGAATAAACATCTTGTGTACCCTTTCTGAATTTTTATTTTCTCCATTATAGCATATATCATAATACTTGTCAAGATAAAAATCAAAACAAAATAACAGATAAAAATAAGCGCTTACGAGATTTCGTAGGCGCTTTTTTCTTGTTCAAAAACATATACCCCCGACAAGTATTGCACCTGTCGGGGGATTCCTATTACTCTTTTTCAGCGTGTTTTTCGAGGTCAGCAATAATCTTCTTGAATCTTTCTTCGTTTCTCACAAAATCAAATTTGCCATGTTCTAACGCTTTTAATCTAAGATTACAAGCATTCCCCTTATAGTTTTTAGACACATTTGCTTTTGTATGCTTCATGCGATTCACCATTGGTGCCGTGTAATTCGCATCTTTTAAATCCGCTTCAAAAATTGCATATCGAGAGCTTTCTTCAAGTGCTTTCAGAGTATTTTCTACATCCTTTAGCTCTGCATATTCAAAAGCAATATCAAGATAGTAACGTGAAAAATCGTGAGCGTGAAATCCGACATTATCGTCCGAAAATAAACACTTTAGTATATCTATGGCAAAGGTATATGCTTCAATCTTTTCCTTGGGTGAAAAATTTGTTTTTGAAACCATACTTGATGCCGTATTTGCAGCAGTATGAATCAAAGACATCATATAACTTTGGCACGCCTTAACACCTTCTTCTCCGTCGAGAATCGTAGCTCTTAAATCCTCCCTTGTTACAAAAAATGTTCCAGCCATATTGGCATAATATAGTGCTTTTTCTTTATCGATATTATCATAAGTGTAGCACAAACACTGCACGGCATTTTCTCTTTGACGAGTATCCGTTGATTTCTTCAAAAGCTCCTCACCAAGTGCAATAATGCGCGCTGCTTCGTCTTTGGGACAAGGATATACCGCATCTCGATTGATTGCATGCATAAGCCCTTCAATAACACGGCAATCCGTCGGGAATTCGGAATATGCCTTTTCCCAAATTTCAAGGTTCTTTTGATTTTCACCATTCTGACAACAAATTTTACTTTGTCGCTGATATTCACAAATTGCTTCTTCCACTCTTACTTGATCCACACAAAGCAATTCATCAACAGTTACATCAAAATAAAATGCGATTTTGGGCAACAGTGTAATATCCGGGAACCCCTCACCGCGCTCCCATTTTCCAACGGATTGCGGTGTGATTCCAAGATGATTGGCAAGTGCTTCTTGGGTAATATTTTTTTGTTGTCTTAATGAACGTAATTTTTCTTTTAAGTTGATTTCCATAAATTCAATCCACCTTTTTAAAATTGATAAGCGCTTATCTTGACTATAGTATAGCAAATTTTTATGACTATTTCAAGAACCGCAAAGTTTATTTGCAGGCGGATTTTACAACCTTTGGTTGTTTGGGGATTGTCAATAAGGAAAGGTAGCATGAGCCTCCCTCCGGGAGGGAGGTGGCGAACGAAGTAAGCCGGAAGGAGCCGGCGGCATTCACGCTTTCTGCTCGCCATAAAACGAGTGCTTTTCTTTCGTACACGCGAGCTCCTCCCTGCTCCGCGACTTTTCGCGGAGCTTCCCTCCTCCCGGAGGAGGGCTAAAATAAACAGCAATTTATTTGGCACGCTATGGCACAAACTGTCACTCTTTGGCACGAAAAAGGACGGTAGAATAAGGGCGTCACAAAGAAAACCGAACCATTGGAGGTGATGCTATTTGTATGGCAAAGAAATTGCCAAAAACGCTTGATACACCCGCGCGGCAAAAGCGGCTCTTGGCTTTGCTTGAGGAATACGTAGGCGCTTGCCGTCCACCGCCCGAGGCGGATGCGAAAAAGACAAACGGGAAATTTGCAAACCTTGCGGGCTTTTGTCGCTTTCTTGGTTGCGGCATTTCCTATTTGCAAAAGCTTTGCACAGATGCTCCACGGCTTTACGATCTCATTTGTACAACGCTTGAGGACGAGCTCCTGATTTCTTCTCCTTCGCCATCACTGCTTTCCTATTATCTCAAAAAGCGGTTGGGTTATGATGAGCGTGAGGAGACGTCGAGTGCATCCTGTGGGCAGATGCGGCTTGTGTTTGAACACGATATTCTGGAGGACGGTGCGTGAGAGAGACGAGTGAGGATATCCTACACATCCGTGGCACGCCAACCGAGCGGCAAAAACTGTTTTTTGCATCCCGTGCCCGTTACACGGCTTACGGTGGGGCTCGTGGCGGCGGAAAGTCTTGGGCTTTGCGGCGCAAGCTGATCGGTCTTTGCCTCTGCTATCCCGGAATTCGGTGCCTGTTGGTGCGGCGTTCCTATGCAGAACTCAAAGCCAATCACGTGCGGCCTTTGTTGGATGAGTACGGGACGCTCCTCTCTTATAGTGAAGGAGACAAAATCCTCACGCTCCCCAACGGCAGCAGTATTGCACTGGGCTATTGCGCGTCAACGAGAGACGTTTTGCGCTACCAAGGACAAGAGTACGACATTATTGCTATCGACGAGGCAACGCAACTGAGCGAATATCAGTTTTCTATTTTTAAGGCCTGTCTTCGTGGCACAAGTGCCGTACCGCGCAGAATGTACCTGACCTGCAATCCCGGTGGCATCGGTCACGCTTGGGTGAAGCGCCTCTTTGTCGAGCGGAAATTTCGAGAGGATGAAGATCCCGACGATTACCTGTTCATTTCGGCGCAGGTGTATGACAATCCCGTACTGCTGCGAGCAGACCCCGACTATGTTCGGCAGTTGGAAAGCTTGCC
>JAZSFM010000107.1:0-4663 GCA_045532215.1 Eubacteriales bacterium
CGACATTTTCCCCTTTATGCGCACATTCATCGACCACCTCACCGAGCGCAACTACAGCAATCGCGAGGTAGCGTTCATCGAAAACGGCAGCTGGGCACCCATGGCGACAAAGACCATGAAGGGTATGCTTGAAAAAGCCAAGAACCTCACCTATGCCGAAAACACCGTCAAGATTTTGTCGGCTCTCAACGAGGAAAGTTCCGCACAGCTCGAAGCTCTTGCAAACGAGCTTTGCCGCGAGTATCTTGCTATGCAAGACGATGACAGCGTCAACAAAAATGACGTAAAGGCACTGTTCCGCATCGGCTACGGTCTTTACGTTGTCACCTGCAACGACGGCAAAAAGGATAACGGACTCATCGTCAACACCGTTACCCAGCTCACCGACACCCCCACACGTGTTGCGGTCACCATCAATAAGAAGAACTACTCTCACCACGTCATAAAGCAAACGGGCAAAATGAACGTCAACTGCCTGACCACCGATGCACCTTTTAAGGTGTTTGAATCCTTTGGCTTTGTCAGTGGCAGAACCGTTGATAAGTTTGCCGATTGTACCCCCAACCGCTCCGAAAACGGACTCGTCGTTCTTCCGCGCTATATCAACGCATTTATCTCGCTCGAGGTTGAAAACTACGTGGATATGGACACCCACGGAATGTTCATCTGCAAGGTGACAGAGGCGCGCGTGCTTTCGGATAAGGAAACGATGACCTACACTTATTACCAAGAAAACGTCAAACCCAAGCCCCAAACCGAGGGTAGGACGGGCTACGTTTGCAAAATTTGCGGCTACGTTTACGAGGGAGAGGAGCTCCCCGAAGATTTCGTTTGCCCGCTCTGCAAGCATGGCCCCGCCGATTTTGAGAAAATCCAATAATAATATCATATAACAGGAGGACACTACTATGTGTGAAAACAGATTTTACATTTGCGAACATTGCGGCAATATCGTTGGCTTGATCCACGATGCCGGCGTACCCATGATGTGCTGCGGCCAAAAGATGAAAAAGCTCGAGGCGGGCGTTGTTGAAGCCAGCGTTGAGAAGCACATTCCCGTTGTTACGGTGGAAGGTAACACCGTACGTGTTGTCGTCGGCTCCGTAACGCACCCCATGAGCGAGGAACACCATATTGCGTGGGTTTATCTGCAAACCGACCGCGGCGGACAAAGAAAGTGCCTTTGCACCACCGCTGCTCCCGAGGTAACATTTGCACTGTGTGATGAAACCCCCGTTGCCGTTTACGCTTACTGCAACCTGCACGGACTGTGGATGGCAGAACTCTAATCGAATGATGTCTCTTTCAGCCCTCCTCCGGGAGGAGGGAAAACACCGCGTGGCGGTGTAGGGAGGAGCCCGCGTGTACAAAAGAACAGTACTCGGTCTGTTGCGAGCTGTATGCGCTAATGCCGCAGGCTCCTTCCGGTTCGCTTCGCTCACCACCTCCCTCCCGGAGGGAGGCCTATGTTAGTTTGCCTTTTGTAAGATGGTGTAACTGTTTATAAAATTTAAGAAAATTATCTAATGAAGAAAAGGAGAAAACAAAATGAAAAAGTACGTATGTGACGCTTGTGGATGGGAATATGATGAGGCGCTTGGCGATCCCGATAACGGCATCGCTCCCGGCACCAAGTTTGAGGATCTTCCCGACGATTTCGAATGCCCCCTCTGCGGAGTAGGCAAGGATATGTTCAGCGAGGCTGAATAATAGAAAGATAACAAGAAAAGCCACCCGAGAGGGTGGCTTTTTCTAATTGTTTGGACGACATCTAAATTAATGTGTATCTACAAATTCTTTTAACACTTGATATAATGTATCTTTTTTATAAAGAATAAAATCGTCAAGAGCGCTCATTTTTTCTAAAGCAATTTTACCGTGTTCTTTTTCAATCCTTTTTTGAGAGTAGAAAAAAACAACTTGCTTACACTCGCATTCTTGTGTGTTGTTGTGGAAGTCATTAAGCACAAAAGCTTTCGTTTCTTCCACAGATAAGCAATTTTCGACATCATCGGTATCTTGTTCGTTATCGTCCTCTGTTTTCTCTGCAACCTCTTCTTCAGGATTAAATGTGAAAAAATTTGTTTCCGGATTAAAGAAAAATGGCTCAGTAAAATCCAGTATAATATCTTTATATACGAAATAGCCGTGCATATTATATTCCTCGCTCCACTTGATATACCGAATTGGCAATCCGTTTTCTTTTATAATGGAGTAAGGAAGATTGTCGATGTAAAAGGGATCTAAAAAATTAAATTTGTGTGGAAAATCTTTTTGATATTGTGAGTGCTTGTATTTGTAATAATTGAAGGGCATGGTAATCAATTTGAAAATGAAAAAAAATAGACCTACTGGGATAAGAATAGCAGGTATAAAAATCAAACATATTGATGCAAGTAATTGCGACCAAAAAGAATCCTTAAATTTCATTTAATCACCGCCTTTCTGTGTTTATTATAGCATATTTTGTGTAGATGATATTTTACTTGCGCTTCCACGTATATCGATTATATTTAAGAGTGAGATAGGTTGCATTTTGTTCCGTGTCTGAAAGATCCAAAAAGTCGGTCATCGGAGTGTTTACATCAAAGCATTGCCAACCGTCAGTTATTTCAAATTGGATGTTCTTCAGCTTTGAACAATTGCGGAATGCGTTATCCCCTATCTTTTTTACGGCGGCTGGAATGACGATACTTTCCAATGCTGTGCAGTTTTCAAAAGCTTGCGTTCCAATTTCTGTTACGCCGCTTGGAATGGTGATGCTTTCCAATGATGCGCAGCCGGCAAAGGCATGTTTCCCAATCTTCGTTACGCCGCTTGGAATCGTTATGGATTTTAAGCTGCTGCAATTTGTGAATAGTGAATCCGGAATAACAGTGATGCTGTTGGGAAGAACAACGCCGGAAAGCATAGAGCAATCCCGAAAAGCGCCATGTTGGATTTCCGTTACCGTGTTTGGAATGGATATTTCGGTCAGTGCGGAGCAGAAATTAAATGCGGAAGATTCAATCTTTTTAAGACCTTCGGGGAGCTCGACGCTTTTCAAATTTTTACAAAAGGAAAAAGCTAAAAGCTCGATAACCGTGACTTTGCTCGGAATCACAATAGATTCCAATGCATCGCAGTTGGAGAATAATTGTCCCGAAATTTTAGTCAAATTTTGCGGCAAGGTGATACTTACAAGCGAAGAGCACCTTTGAAAAGCGCAACTTCCAATACTGACCACTTGATCACCAATTACAAAATTCGTAGCATTCGAGCATGAGGCAAAGGCATGGTTCGATATGAATACTGTTTTTTCATTCACTTCATATTCTGTCTTGGTTTTATCATTGGCTTCTACAAGAACCAAATAAGGATTTTGCTCGCTTCCAATGTAGCTAAATCCATCCAATTGGTTGTATTGCAGATTGATACATCCCGAAAATATCCCGTCTCCCAACGAGGTGATGTTGTTTGAAAGAACCACCGTTTGCAGAAACGTGCAATAATAGAATGCATCCTCGCCAATGCTTGTTACCGAATCGGGCATACGAACACTGTCAAGTTCCGAACAACTGTAAAATGCCTGAGCAGAAATAGCCGTTACGCGGTCTCCGCTCGGCGAGACGGAGGGGATGATAATATCGTTGTCCGTACAGCTACCAATGCCTGTAAGGGAACAGGTGCCGTCTCCGTTGGATGTAAATTTCAAACCCTTGCTCGTTTTTTGCGCATTACAACGAATACAAATTCCGTTTTTATAGCTGTGGGAAAGTTTGGCTACACTTATTGTTGTTCTTGATAGCTCTTCGCGGCACTCGGAGCAATAAACCACTCTGTCATAAGAACCTGCCGCCTCACACGTAGGCGCAACTTCGTTTTCCTTGACTGATTTCGCGGAGTGCGTGTGAACGGTTGTTTGCTCGCCGTCTGTTTGTGTAGGTGTGTCATCTGTTCCTGCGGATGCATCGGTAGTCGATGAGGCAGGTGTCTGTGATTGCAGGTCATTATTTTTATGATCCTCTGCCCGATTACAAGCCGAAAAACTGACTGTCAAGATTAAAAAAAGAACTGCAATAAATAATTTTTTGTTTTTCATAAAAGCTCCTTTGCGAATAAAAGATGGGAATGCAAGAAAATAACTTTCGAATTATTTATTGGGATTATTATAGCATATTTCCCAAAAGAAGTCAAGATAATTGCTTCTCCACCCCAATAAACGGAAAGCACGCGGTGAATATCACTGAAAAATGAAAAAATCGAAAAAATATATTTTTCCGAAAGCGGGAGGCGAAACCGAACCTAATCCCGTAACGCTTTGCTCGCGGAGCGAGGTAAAAAAACTAGGATATTCGCACTACGTGCGAAAATTCCCACCGCTTGCCGCTTACGAGCGAGCTCGACGCGCTCTGCGCGGGGGAAACCGAACCTAGCTCCACAACGCTCTATGCTAGGATATTCACGCTTCGCGTGAAGATTCGCTCGCTCTCCGCCTGGTGAGCAAGCTCCCCGATCTCCGAGCGGCGAAACCGAACCTAATTCCGCGTCGCTTTGCTCGCGGAGCGGGATTAAAAGGCAGGATACTCGCCTACGGCGAGATTTCTTCGCCGCGCCGCTGATGAGCGAGCTCCTCGACGGCTTTGGCTCGAAACCGAACCTAAAGTCGGATCGTAGCCATGTC
>JAZSFM010000058.1:0-5590 GCA_045532215.1 Eubacteriales bacterium
ATTGATACTATCGTATCGGCCTACTGTTTTCCTTTTTGCCGTAGGCAAAAAATGTTATCGTTAAAAGACAGCTATTTGTTCAATTATTGAATATATTTTCTATATTTCCCGCTTCTTATAAAACACAATGGACAGATACCAAGACAGTGCGTATATTCCAATTCCAACAATGCATATGATGGGCAAAATCCCATTCGAGTTTATTTCTGATTGCATTCCGCCCGATAGCAGATTTGAGGACATAATGCTGCCGGTGCATACAACGCCTATCATAATGTAGTAAGCCATTCTTCCTTTTTCTACACCGAGCTTAAATATAAACGGGAGAGTAATAGAGGAGGAAAGAAGAGCCATAATCAGCAAGAGCATCATAAGAGCAAGATATTCTCCGAATGCGAAAGTACCGCTAATGCTCATTCGTATTGCCTGCGAAATTCCGGTGATGAGCAGAACAGCCACCTGTGTGCCGAGTCCTATTAAATACTTGCCACTAACGATCTGACCTTTTGTGTATGGCATTGTTTCGCTATATTGCAGCCATCTGCTTCGCTCATCATAGCCGAGCAGATTGACGGGTATCATACCGCAGAGCAAACAAGGGTAAAACACGAAAAACAAATTTTCACTGCTTGCAAAAGATACTGCAATAAATACTACAGTGATCAGAAGATATGCCTTGCAATACTTCTTCGTCATATATAGATCCTTCAAAAGAAGTCCCTTCATATTATCTCGCCTCCTTTACCATAAACACGAACAGTTCTTCAATGCTGATAGGGCTTAGTTTGAAGCCATCGGGCGCATACGCCCGTGACACGATAACTTCTGCACCGTAAGGCGTTTCTTTTCTGTACTTTACCGCGTTTTTGTCAACCTTTGAAAGCTGTTCTACGGTACAATGAATGATGCCGTATTCGGATAAAAGCCCGTCCTTTTCCTCACAAAGCAAGAGTTTGCCTTTATGCAAAAATGCCACGTAGTCACAAAGCTTTTCAAGGTCGCTGACAATGTGCGAGGATATGAGAATGGAGTGGTTTTCATCTCTTGTAAAGTCGTAGAACATTTCCACCACTTCGTCGCGCACGACGGGATCAAGTCCGCTCGTCGGCTCGTCAAGGAGTAATAGCTTTGCTCCGTGTGACATAGCGACGGCAATGCCGAGCTTCATTTTCATTCCACGAGAAAAGTCCTTAAACGGTTTATTATCGGGCAAGGATAGCTTTTTAAGGAGTCGGACATATTCAGCTTCGTTCCAATTACGAAAAGTATGCTTCATAACCTTGCCGACCTGCTTTGCCGTCAAGCATTCCGGAATGCCAACCTCGTCCATCACGACGCCGATATCTTCTTTAATAAGCGAGATATCCTCTCCGTTGTTACGGCCGAGTATTGTGATCGTTCCGCTGTCCTTATGAAGCATATCCAAGATAAGCTTTATGGTGGTGCTTTTACCCGCGCCGTTCTCACCTATCAGTCCCATAATGCAACCGCTTGGCAGAGTAAGAGATATGTTATCTAAACAAAATCCCGAAAAGGATTTGCTTACATTCTTCATTTCGAGTGCGTTCATTCTTGTTCCTCCATTTCGAACGTGATCATTTCAATAATATCATTCTTGCTAAGATTGCACGAGGCAGCGAGTTTTGCGATCTGCTCAATATGTGCCTCTATCTTTTTTAAGTTTTCCTCGCGCAAAAGTTCAACGTTCTTTGGCGCAACATAACACCCCTTTGCAGGCAGGGTGTATATGAATCCTTCCTTTTCAAGCTCTTCATACGCGCGCTTGGTCGTAATAAAGCTGATACGCAGATCTTTTGCGAGTCCTCGAATGGACGGAAGAATCTCGCCCTCTTTGAGTTCACCGCTTATGATCTGATTTTTTATTTGAGAATAAATCTGATTATATATCGGTTCACCACTTTTATTATCTATTAAAATATTCACGTCATCACTCCATCTGTTATAACTGTATATCTTTATTATACACAGTTGTGGCGGTTTTGTCAAGAGATTTTGGGGAAATATATTTTTTATTCCCTTAAATGAGGGGATAAATGAACCATTACAAATTTTAAGGATTGATTGTATTTAACAAATGAGTATTTACAGAAAAACAAAGGAGAGCTTGCGCTCTCCTTATTTTTATCTTTTTAATTTGTTTCAAAACCCATATTCTCGATGTATGCTTGTGAGAAAATGGGAGAGAAGGAAAGCTCCACGGTTTCGGTGTGTGTGCAAAGAGCATCCAGGGCGGATTGATTTTCCTTTTGCAAAAGACAAAGTCGCGCTCCTGCCAAAGCGGTGTTGCCGACGATTTGTGTGCGCGAAAGAAGGGTAGGGGAGAGCAGTCCCGTGCGTGTTGCGTTTGTAGGGTTCATATAGTAGCCCAATCCGCCTGCAAGAAAGACGTTCTCTACTTGGTCAGGAGATACGCCACAATGCGCGAGGAGCGCCTCTACGCCCGCCGCAATGGCTGCTTTTGCCAACTGGAATTGCCGCACGTCATCCTGCGAGAGATAGATGTCGGGCGTCAGATAAAAGCAATCACCCTCTAAATGATGGGAGAGGGCAGAGTCACACTCCTCACTCCAAGCGCCCGTTTCGTCAAGGATGCCCTCGTCGAGCAAAAGTGCAAGCAAATCAATCAGTCCACTGCCGCAAATGCCGCGCGCGGGAGCGTTTTCTATGGTAGTAAAGCGTAATTTCCCGTCCTCATTCCAAACGCGGTCAATGGCTCCTGAAACGCCACCGATGCCGCAAGCCATATTCGCGCCTTCCAACGCAGGTCCTGCCGCAGTGGATGCTGCAAAGAGCTTTCCTTTGTGCGAGAGGACGATTTCACCGTTTGTGCCAAGGTCCATAAACAGTTGGGTTTTGCTGGCTTTGTGCATCTCGCAAGCGAGGATGCCGGCGCTGACATCACTGCCAAGATACGCACTGATGGATGGGAGTAAACGCACGCGCGGAGCGTGAATACCGATCATTTCACCCTCAAAATATTTGGTATCTGTAAAAGCAGGGGTAAACGGATAGGAACCAATGCCCGAGGGATCCACGCCAATAAAGAGATGGAGCATTGTAGGGTTGCCGGCAACAATGACCTCGTCAATTTGCGCACCCGTTCCTTCAAATTCGGCAATGAGGCGGTTGGTTGCCTCGACAATCACCGCGCGCATTTTCTCTCCCTTGCCGTCAGCAAATGCGCTGATGCGGCTGAGGACGTCCGCACCAAACGCACCTTGCGGATTGAGAGCAGATGCACGCGCCAAAGTTTCGCCTGTGGTTTTTTCAATCAGGCAGGCGGCGAGCGTGGTTGTGCCAATGTCGAGGAGCATTCCCACCGCACCGTCAGGGTGCTCGGAGAGGGAAGCGATTTTCCATAGTCCGCCAAAGCTCTCGGCATCCAAAAGGACAGTCAGGTCGGCTGTTACAGATGTGTGACAAGAGAGAACAGTTTGATAGTCCTCGGTATCCGCTACGCGGCACTTGACGCCGCATTTGCCGCAATGACCGCGGCCACCGCAAGACGCGGAAATAAAAAAGCCGTGTTGCGTCAATGCCTCCAACAAATTGGAGCCGTGGGGCACGGAGAATATGAAATTTTGGGGCAAAACGGTAATCGTATGCGTCATAAACGTGCCTCCAAATAGATTTCTGCCTTGATTATACCACACCCACGCCAATTTTGCAAGAGGGGCAGGGAAGAAAGCCGAAAAAGACGAAGACGATGCTTGCCATAGAGGGAGAAAATTTCACCCTATAGTAGGGGCGATTCACGAATCGCCCGCCTGTATTTGCGATAACCGCGAAACAACCAACCAACCTGTCATCCTGAGCGGAGAAAAACGCTTGCGTTTTGCGTAGTCGAAGTTTTGCGGAGTGAGGAACGGAGCAAAACCGAGGAGCGAATGAGACGATGGGATCTCTAAACGAATTTGAGTGGCTTACCACATCAAATGTTACATTCCCTTGGCAAGCCACCGAGATTTCAAGCGAGATCCCGCAAACCGCTTTGCGTTTTGCGCTTTTACCTCGCTCTTCACTCGGTAAAAGTTCGACTGGCGCTTGCCGCCTTCTCAGAGATGACATACAGAAATAACGCGTAATGAATATAGAGAAAGCGAGCCGCAAAATTTGTGGTTTGGGGATAAAATGCGGTATGTGTTTGTTTTTCGGGATGTCGAGGACGTCATCCCCTACAAGAAATCAAACATTTCACGCGCATTGCATTTTGTCAAAAATTCAAATTCATTTACGCGAGTGATTCAAAAACAACTTTTGTAGGGGGCGACGTCCTCGACGCCCCGCTATTTGATTTTTTGTGTGCATAGAAAAAGCGAGCCGCAAAAATTTGCGGCTCCCTGATGTTGTTTTATTCGGTACGGAACCAGTAATAGTCGTAGTAACTCGATCTCAAATACTCTGCCGCGGTTGCGGGGTCTGCGAGAAATTCTGCAGTAATATCCGTTCCGCTTGTGGCATTTGCATCTTGCGTGCGCCACCAACCGTTGGGGTTGACAAAGGTGACACTCGTCAAAGAGTTGCAGAAGCCGAACGCACCATAGCCAATGCTCGTGACGCTATCGCCAATGGTGACACTCGTCAGAGCGGAGCACTCAGAGAACGCATAATCGCCAATGGTTGTGACGCTATCGGGGATGGTGATACTCGTTAAAGAGGCGCAATAAGAGAACGCACCACTGCCAATGCTTGTGACGCTATCGCCGATGGTGACACTCGTCAAGGAAGTGCAGGAAAAGAACGCAGAATCGCCAATGCTTGTGACGCTATTGCCGATGGTGACACTCGTCAAAGAGGTGCAACCGGCGAACGCCCTATCGCCAATGCTCGTGACGCTATCGGGAATGGTGGCACTCGTCAAGGCGGAGCAATTATACAACGCAAAATCACCAATGGTTGTGACGCTATCGGGGATGACAATGCTCGTCAAGGTGTGGCAATAATAGAACGCATAATTGCCAATGTTTGTTACTCTATTGGGAATGGTGATGCTCGTCAAAGAGAGGCAACCATAGAACGTATACTCTCCAATGTTTGTTATTCTATTGGAAATGGTGATGCTCGTCAAAGCGGAGCAATTGTAGAATGCACCATCGCCAATGGTTGTGACGCTATCAGGAATGACAACGCTCGTCAAGGCGGAGCAATCAGAGAACGCACCATAGCCAATGGTTGTGACGCTGTCAGGAATGACAATGTTTGTCAAGGCGGAGCAATAAGCGAACGCACCATAGTCAATGGCTGTAACGCTATCGGGAATGATGACGCTTGTCAAAGCGGAGCAATTCAAAAACGCCAAATCGCCAATTGCGGTGACTTTATAGCCATCAATAGAACCGCCAATACAGATGTCGGTATCGGTACAGGTTCCAATGCCTGTGATTGTGCAGGTTTCTCCATCCTCGTTTACCTCGTAAGCAAGACCTGCGCTTGGGGTAAAGGGGGCATCCGGTACTTCGGGAGTCGTTTCTTCAGGAGTTGTTTCCAAGTCGGATCGGAGCCATGTCGTGCTGTGGGGCAAGGAGTTGACTGGTGAGATTGTCTTCCTAAGACCGCTTGGCCTCCGACT
>JAZSFM010000123.1:0-7360 GCA_045532215.1 Eubacteriales bacterium
CCTGCAGAGCCAACACGAAAGGGATATCGATTTGCAGGGTGGTATGCAGACAGTGCGCTGCAGGTGCCGTTCCTGTTTACGAGTTACTCCCAAAATATGATTCTGTATGCAAAGTGGGTTAAGGTATAAAAAACAACCGATATACAAACGGAGAGGCAAGCACGCTTGCCTCTCCTGTGTTTTTTCGCCTTTTTGCAAAAAAAGTATTTACAAAAAGAAGAAATACGTGTATAATATAAATAGAGATTCAACCCACGGAGGGCTTTATGAAAAAGCAGAACCTATTTCGCCGTGTTGGCGAGGGGATCAAGGCGGCAGAACGCTCGGTTGCTCTTGCCATCGACAACACACAAAGGGAATTTCAAGAGACTGTTCAGGCGGTTCGCGAACGCGACCCGGCTGCGCGAAGCACGGCTGAAATTCTGCTTCTGTATTCCGGTGTTCACGCCATTATGGCGCACCGCCTGGCACATAATCTGCAAAAGAATAAGCATTATTTTGCAGCGCGTGCCGTCAGCCAAACAGCAAGGCATCTGACGGGTATCGAAATTCACCCCGGTGCCACCATTGGCAAAAACTTTTTTATTGACCATGGCTCGGGAGTTGTGATTGGTGAGACCACCGAAATCGGTGACAACTGCACGCTTTATCAGGGCGTTACTCTTGGCGGTACAGGCAAAGACGTTGGCAAGCGTCACCCGACTCTTGGCAACAACGTGATGGTTGGAGCGGGCGCCAAGGTGCTTGGTCCCCTCAAGGTGGGAGACAATAGCAAGATTGCCGCAAACGCGGTTGTTTTGCACGAAGTACCCGAAAACAGCACAGCGGTGGGCATTCCCGCAAAAGTCGTACGTCGTGACGGTGTAAAAGTTAGCAATGAACAACTTGACCACATTCACATCCCCGACCCCGTGGCACAAGAATTCGCTCGTATGGCGCGCACCATCGAAGAGTTGCGCGCAGAAGTCGCAGAGCTGAAGGCAAAGCAAGAATAAAGGAGTAAAAAATGATGGAAACAAAACGCGGAAAATTTATCGTGTTTGAAGGAATAGATGGAGCAGGCAAGACCACACAGATCGATCTTTTGGCAAAATATTTGCGCGCTCAGGGCAGGGCAGTTTACTGCACAGCAGAACCGACCGAGTCGGTCAGCGGCGGACTTTTGAGAGATGCCTTGTCGGGCGTAACTCGACGCACGGTGTGCGAAATGGCGGCAATGTTTGTCTTCGACCGTATCCATCACAACATCAATCCCGTCAACGGTATTCAAAAAATGCTTGACGACGGTTTTGACGTTATTTGCGACCGTTATTATTATTCGTCCTTAGCATATCAAGGTAGCGGCACCGATCCCGAGTGGGTTGGCAATATGAACCTGAATTGCCCCGAGATTATGCGTCCTGATGTTTGCATTTTCCTTGACCTCACTCCCGAGCAAAGCATGGCACGTATCAATCGAAACCGTGCCACGCAAGAAATTTATGAAAATGAGGAAAAACTCACCCAAGTACGCAATCAATTCTACCGCGTTTTTGAACAACTGAAGGGAAGAGATAACATTCAAGTAGTCAATGCTTATCGTTCGGTCGAAGAGATACATCAAGATATTGTTGCATTGATTAAGGAATAAGTTTTATACCTAAAACGAAAGGACAGAATGCAATATGAGAAAATTCAATTATCCGCAAGTTCCATCAACAGGAATTTCTAAATTGTTGCTTGTTGGCGCAATCATTTGGGCAATTCCGCTTGTTTGGCACTATAAGCAAAAGCAAAAAGAACAGCAAGATCCGGCTCAAGAGCAAGAACCATTCGAATACCAATAAACAAAGAAGGACGAGAATTTCTCGTCCTTTTGTGTTGAAAAATTGCCTAAAAAGCGGATTATGCATTTTTATCTTTGATACGCTGTTCAATTTCACTCAAATCGAGAGGCTTATACTCATTCAGCTTTTTCTGATTGTATTCCTTTGTAAAATAATCTACCATTTTGCGCATAGTTTTATTATAATCACGGAGTTCGATGTGGTTGTATGTGTCAAAATAAATATGCTTGGATTTTTCAATCAGTGCATCGATGCCTTCGGTCTTGCCCAAACGAAACATACAAGTTGCGATATCCAATAGTGTTATGGCGTGATTTGCGTGCGTACCGCCGATGGGATAAGCGTCATATCCCTGCTTGTCGGGGTACATAAATCGTTCAATAACGTCCACACTTTCTTGAAAATGCATCATCGCGTTTTCGTAGTCACCCATATCAAAATAGCGACGTCCCACTTGGGCACAAGCTATGAAAAACTCCTGCCATTCTATGTCTTTAAGAGCTTTGGCTTCCGTCATTCCTTCCTCGCCCTTAATATGACTCGCGGAAAGGCGCATTTTGTCTTGTACCATATAGGGATATATATATGGTAGTGTTTCAATGATTTTTTTAATATCTTCGTAGTGATCTTGCCCCTTTAAGATTTCCAAGCACGTGTAAATATGGATCATATTTGCCTTTGTGCGGCAGGTGCAGAAAACATCTTGTGATATACTGATGATATGACTTCCAAGCTCAAATGCTTTGCTAATGATTTCATCCCCACGGTCAATATTATATGCATACAGCTCAAATAGCTCAGTTTTGAGCTGGATAGAGGCAGGATAGATTTTCAGACCATCCAGCAGAATTTGCTCTGCTTTTTCAAAATTGCTCCAAAAATATTTGCCGTATTCCAGTCGGATATCTTCAATTTCTTTGTCGACATTCTTCACGTCAAAATCAAAAAGCTCATCAAGAGTTACCTTAAAAAATGCCGCGAGCGTTGGAATCATCGTCATATCAGGGTAGGACGCTCCCATTTCCCATTTCGATACAGCCTGTGCGGAAATATTCAGTGTAGCCGCCAGTTGCTCTTGTGTGAGATTGTTTGCTCTGCGTAGCTCACGGATTTTATTACCGAGATTCATATTGTTTACTCCTTTTGTTTCATTTCGGAGGCGCCTTCCGTGATATTATTATACCATACCCCACAAATGAAGTCAAACACCCTGTTCTTGAATTTTTTCAACCATTGGTTGGGGCGGTTGTGTGGGAGCATGTAAATAAAAACCGACGCGTGTAGCCATTTTGGTTGCACGCGTCGGTTTATGATTGATCTTTATTTGATTAGTATTGTCTACCCCAAATAACCATATGCTTTGCCGGCTTGCCGCAGCAAACGCAGGTATCGGCGAGGTGATCCTCAACAAAGGGAATGCAACGGGATTTTACGCCGCCGGTGACGTCCTTGAGCTTTTCTTCGCACTCGGTCTCGCCACACCACATTGCCTTAATATAGCCCTCTTTGTTGGCAGCCGTATCGAGGAATTCTTCATAGGAGCGTGCCTCATAGGTGCGGTTGGTTCTGTTTTCGAGAGCGCGGTTGTAGAGTTCGTCGTGAACCTTTTGGAGTGCCTTTTCAACTTCTTCTTGGAGGTTGTCAAGGGATACAAAGGTCTTTTCACGTGTTACGCGGCTAACAAGCACGCAAGAGTTGTTTTCGATGTCACGGGGACCGATCTCAAGGCGGAGCGGAACGCCCTTCATCTCGTATTGCGCAAACTTCCAACCTGTGGAGTTGTCGCTGTCGTCGAGCTTGACACGCAGAGTCTTGGAAAGTTCTGCCTTAATTTCGGCTGCCTTTTCAAGCACGCCTTCTTTGTGTTGCGCTACGGGAACGATTACTACCTGAATAGGAGCTACGCGGGGGGGAAGGATAAGACCGTTGTCGTCACCGTGTGTCATAATGATGGCACCGATGGAACGAGTCGAAACGCCCCAAGATGTTTGGTGAGGATATTTGAGCGTGTTGTCACGCGCGGTGAACTTGATGTCAAATGCTTTTGCAAAGCCATCGCCAAAGTAGTGGGTGGTACCGCCCTGCAGAGCAACACCGTTGTGCATCATGGGCTCAATGGTGTAGGTCTCCTCAGCACCTGCAAACTTTTCCTTCTCGGTCTTTCTGCCCGTGTAAGCGGGGATCGCAAGTGCCTCTGCATAAAAGTCCTCATAAACCTTGAGCATTTGCAAAGTTTCCTGTCTTGCCTCTTCCTCGGTCTCGTGCATGGTGTGACCCTCTTGCCAGAGAAACTCTGCGGTGCGCAGGAAGGGACGGGTGGTCTTTTCCCAACGAACAACGTTGCACCATTGGTTATAGAGTTTGGGCAGATCGCGGTAGGATTGAATGATATTGCGGAAATGCTCGCAGAAGAGCGTTTCCGATGTGGGGCGAACGATCAGCTTTTCGGGGAGCTGATTTTGACCGCCGATGGTAACGACCGCGCACTCGGGAGCAAAGCCCTCAACGTGGTCCTTTTCTTTTTGCAAAAGGGATTCAGGAATGAACATCGGCATATAAACGTTCTCGTGGCCCAGCGCCTTAAAACGCGCGTCGAGATCCTTTTGAATGTTCTCCCAAATTGCGTAGCCGTAGGGGCGGAAGATCATACAGCCCTTAACGCCGGAGTAATCTGCCAGCTCGGCTTTTTTTACTACGTCTGTGTACCATTGACCAAAATCAACGTCCATAGATGTAATTTGGTCAACCATTTTTTCATTGTTCTTTGCCATAATACAAAACCTCACAGTGCGTCCCCTGCAAGAGGACATAATTTTACATTATAATCATTATACCGCAAGAATGGGGAAAAGTCAAGAGATTTTTGGGGAGTGATTTACTTTTTTTACGAATAGAGAAAAAGAACATAAGAAAAGCCCATCTGCCAAAGTTATAGAAAAGACGGCAAATGGGCTGCTTTTAGAGAAAAGGTAATCTCATTTATGGTTTTAAGTCTTTTTACTAATAATCTGTTTGTTAATGTGGATGTATAAGCGAGACGTAAGTATTATTTTACATTGGTATGTTTATAACTCTTAATATTTTTTATACTGTTTCGCAGTTTTTTCATCGTAAGAAACGGACCAATGTAGACACTAAAAAATGCCCACGTCAAAAATCTTACAACAGCTGCAATATAGGCAAATATAAGTCCTTTATTCTCTGTGTGTGTGGATATATTATATGTATTGCCAAATTCGTGTGTTACATGAACATGAGTTGTTTCAATTCTTTCGCCTATATTATATCCAACCTTTAGGGAAGCAAGTAAACTTTTTACAATGTGTGGAAGGTATATAATTAGTGTTGCATATCCCCAATTTGTTAAAATGAGTAGAAAAGGAAGCAACAGTGTTATGAGGAAAGGCAAATTTTCAAGCCACGATGGGATAGATAAGAAAATTGGGATCTCTATGAGTGCAAAAATGGTGAAAATGATATATAATTTGCGAACTTTTTTTACCCACCTTTTAACCCTATAATAATCTTCTGGATTATTAATCGGCTCGGCAGAGGAACAACTGTCAAAATAATCTTTAATTAATTTTTTTATCGTCAAAACAAATTTATCCATCTTTTATTTTTCCTATCTATTTTACCCTCTCATGCGTTCTTTTTTGTATTTAACATACCAAACTAATAACAATATTGGGAGAGCGAGAGGGCAGAAAAGTCCTATAAGTATGAAGATGGCACAACCGATTTTGCGCTTTTTTTGATCTTTTTCATATTTTTGAGGATCTTCCGGTTCAATAATTATATATTCCTCTCCGTCTTTTTCATAAATATAGCCGATGGTTATTTTTTCGCCTTTTTCGTTAATAACTGCAAAAATAGGGCGGATTGGATACGAAAATGGGTCTTTAGTTATTTTTACAGTGTGTCTGTTTAGTCTGTGGTCGGTTAAGAGAAAATTCAAATCTCTGAAATGTTGCAAGTGAAGCTGATATCCATATTCTTTTGCTACTTTTACGATATCATCTTTGCTGAAGTAATTTATTGTTTGTCCGGGTTGTAAGTAAAACAAGCTTAATCCCTTTGCGCCGGCTTCGATATGACCGTCTATAAATAGGCGTTCGTCAGTTACATAATCTCTCGCAACAGTTCTTTGTGTTTTGGTTCCTTCGAAGCGACTTTCACCAACGCCTGTCGAATTGCACTCAATACGAGCAAAGAAATATTTTGGCGCATCGCCTAAAAAAACATTTTCCTCTCTAATGGATTTAAGTGCAGAATAATCGATTGCTTCCTTGTTTGATACATTGTTTTGCTTTTCTTGAATAAAGCTTTGTAAATGTTTTAGAATGTCTTTCGTTTCCATAAATTCTCCTTCACAAATAAAAAAAGTGCGGCTACCGAAGTAACCGCACAAAAACGCAAACTCCGATAGTCGCCAAACCAACTGAATTAGCAAGAACCTATACCGATTTTGCCACAACCCAGTAGGAATTTGCATTTTTACAAATTCATATAGATTGTGACCTGAAAAGGGTATAGTTATCCCTTAAAAGACAAAAATAGCCCTTGCTAAAATTATTCAGTTGGTTTGGCAATTTCATTATACCACGTTTTTTGCCGAATTACAAGTATTTTTGAAAAAATCTCCCACTGCTATTGCCTTTTCCCAAAATTTGTGATACAATAAAGGAAAGCAAATAAAAATGCTTCCAAATCGCAACGATAAGGAGATACTTATGGAAAATATCAGAATTCAAGACGACCTTTATATGCACGTCAATCAAGAAACATTAGATAAACTCGTCATTCCCGATGACAAGCCCTGCGCAGGCGGCTTTATGGAGCTTGCCGACGCCGTTGAAAAAATTATGATGGACGAGTTTGAAACCATGGCTACAAACAAGTCTTTCCCCGACGAGCACCTAGAGAGAGCTTGCACCCTCTATGCCATCGCAAAGGATGCAGACCGCAAAGCAGTGCACGGCATTACCCCTGCGCTTAAGGTTCTCGCTACCCTTGATGAGCTCAAAACCGTTGAAGATTTCAGCCGTCTCTACAAAACATTCTCTCAAAAGAGTATTCCCACGCCCATCAACATTGGTGTTGAGACCGATATGAAGAACACTAAGAGACACCTCGTTTACATTCAGGGCGCCGGTGTTATTCTTCCCGATGCTTCCTACTACAAGCCCGAAATGGCAGCGCAAAAGGAGCAGATCCTTGGCATTTGGGCAAACGTTGCAAAGATGGTAATGGCACAAACCGACCTCTCCCCCGAGGATCAGGAAAAGTACGTTGCCGATGCACTCGCATTTGACGCGATCCTTGGCTCTCTTGTTAAGACCAGCGAGGAATGGTCGAAATACGTTGAAATGTATAATCCTATGGACACCGTCAAGGTGGAAGAGATGCTCTCGACCGTTGATTTCAGAGCGATACTTTGCAATCTCTTCGATAATGTTCCCGAAAAGATCGTTATTACCGAGCCCAGATTCTTTGAGAATTTTGCCAAGGTGGTCAACTCGGAAAATCTTGAG
>JAZSFM010000140.1:0-6206 GCA_045532215.1 Eubacteriales bacterium
CTCAAAAATGAATTTGGTTGAGGCTTTTACAAACGAGCAATTAAAACAGGAACTCCCCGTGATTCGCATCGGTGACACCATCCGTGTTCACAACAGAATCAAAGAGGGTAACCGTCAGAGAATCCAGATGTTCGAAGGCACCGTAATCGCAAAGCACGGCGGCGGCATCTCCGAGACCTTTACCGTAAGACGCGTTTCTTATGGCGTAGGCGTAGAGAAGACCTTCCCCATCCATTCTCCCAATGTTGAAAAGGTTGACATTATCCGCGTTGGTAAGGTAAGACGTGCAAAACTGTACTACCTCCGTGACCGCGTTGGTAAGGCATCCAAGGTTAAGGAACAGATCAACTAATCTATCCTTACAAATAAAAACCATTCCCAAAGCGGGAATGGTTTTTATTTTACATCCGCAAAAGTTACAACGCAGCAAGCCGCTCTTTGATAGCGACATAGCGTGGGGAGTCCTTCACAGGAGCATACGCGTCAGCGAGTACGCGATTCAAATGACGCCAATAGAAATGCCCGAGCGGTTCGTCGGTGTGCTTGGCAATATCGTCTGCACCGTGCTTGATTTTATTAACAAGCAGGGAAGTGTGCTCAATTTGAGAAAAGTTTTGCAACTTTTCAAGGTGAGCAATCAGCATCTCAAGCTCATCGAGTGCTCGCTCAAACTCTCCGGCTTTTGCACTTTGTGCCGCCATAAAAAAGCTGATTCTTGCCAAGCGGTCTTCATAAAATCCGAAATCCCCGTCCGAGAAGATCATGCCGACCATGTCGTAGAGCTTCTTCCACATCGAGTGCTTTTCCTCAAGGGTGTATCCTGCTTCGGGGCAATTATAGAGGTATTGCAAATAAAGATACATCTTGTCGCACACCTTCCAAAAATAGTTTTGGCAGTGCGTCACAAGCTCGTCGCCCTCAAGCACGTGTAGATGTAAATCCGTTCCTTGCGGCATCATATCGGCATATTGCAACGCTGTTTTTCTGTCCCCCTTGTGCAGATGCACGTAGCACAGGCAGCTCATAGCGCCCATTCTGTACTCTGTTTTTTTAGATTGCAAAAGCTGTTCTCCAAGGGAAACGATCTCCTCAAAGTATTTGTCTGCATCTTCGGTATACAAAGCGCGCATCAAATGATGACGCACGGTTTCGTCGTTGGGGTATTTCTTTTGCATAGCGCGAGAGAGTAGTACTCTTTCTTCCGTTTTTCCTTGGCTGTGGAGCTTGGCATACTTCGCCTTAAATTCTTCAATTTCCGCCTGCTTTTTGTTTTTTGCAAGGTCGATTTCCAAAAGAACATCGGCACTCACCTCAAAGATGTTGGCAAGAACGGGCAGGTGTGAGATATCAGGCGCGGTCTTGTCGCACTCCCATTGGGAGACGGCATTGGTAGAAAGCCCCAAAAATTCTGCAAGCTGTTCTTGCGTAATACCTTTGTCGCGGCGCAGTTTTTTAATTGTGGTTCCAATAGACATAACATATCCTCCGTGTGTAGTGATTCAAAAGCGCTTTTGTACTTTCATTATACACGCTAAAAGACGACTTTTACACCAAGCATTTTACAAGTTCTGTTCAATTACTACTTTATTTTTTACAGTAACAGTTTATCACAAGAGAGTAGAGAAGTCAACTGTTTTGCAAAAATAGCAAAAATGAAACGGTTACTTCCCATGAGCCCTCCTCCGAGAGGAGGGAAGCTCCGCGCAGAGTCGCGGAGCAGGGAGGAGCTTGCGGCATTTTGAGATAGCACTTGTCACCAAATGAGAGTTTTGCGTTCACTCGTGCACGCTGGCTCCTTCCGGCTCGCACGCTCGCCACCTCCCTCCCGGAGGGAGGCTAAATATACAATCCCCCAAAAAAGAAAGGAAGAAAGAAATGTCCTACCTCCTACAATTCCTCGTCGTTTTGGTAATGTCGCTTTTGGGCTGTACCAAAGTGACCTTGCAAGGTCGTGCGAGCCGAAAGTTTTTCAAAAACGGAGCGGATAGCGTGCTGTTTCATACAATGCTGTTCCTCTTTGTGGCACTCACACTCGTTGTCATCTTTCCAACAGCGGCTCTAACGTGGCAGGGCTTTTGGCTCTCTGTTTTGTGTGCGCTTTTTACGTTCTTCTATCAGGTGTTCTATGCGCAGGCACTCAAAGAGGGGCCTGTTTCGCTTACCGTACTCATTTGCAATTTCAGCACCTTTTTTGTCGTTTTGTATAGCACCATCGCCTTTGGCGAGACCTTGTATCTCTCCCACCTTGCGGGAATGCTCCTGCTTATCCTCTCAATGATCCTCAACGCCAAACAAGAAGAAAAAGAAAAGGGGAGACGTTGGCTGTTTTTCACGCTTGCGGCTATGATCAGCACGGCTGTGGGAACGAGCATCATCAAGCTCTTTGGCAAAACAGAAGCCGCCGAGGTCGCGGGCTCGGACATCACGTTTTTGGCACTTTCCTACATAGTAGCGGCAGTATTCGCGCTTGGATACTACATCGTAAACCGCTACACGGGCAGAAAAGAAAAGCACACATTTACATTTTCTTGGAAAGTCCTCGGCTACGCCCTCGCAATCGGAGTAGTGCTTGGCGTGTTCCAAAAGTTTTATGCCCTCGGGATGCAACATCTCGATGCCGCCTTTATGATGCCCACCTGGGCAGGACTGCAAACGCTCGGTATGACCACCATTGGCATCCTCGCCTTTGGCGACAAGCTCCGTCAGCGCCAAAAATGGAGCATTGTTTGCGGACTTGCTTGCATTATTTTGATGAATTTGCGCTTCTATCCTTTGTTCTAAACAAAAACTCTTTACAAATGCCCAAAAGTGTGCTATACTGACAATATACAAGCTGATTCTAGACAAAAGGAGAACGACAATGAAAAAAACAACTGTAAAATTTAACTTTAGCAGCATTATCTGGGGTATTGTTCTGGTTGCCGCAGGTGTCATCTTTGCGCTCAATGCGCTTGACATTACCAATATCGACATCTTTTTTAAGGGCTGGTGGACGCTCTTTATCATCATTCCTTGCACGATCAACCTCTTTACCGAGCGCGATATTGTAGGCAACCTTTTTGGTATTGCCCTTGGCGTGTTCTTGTTCTTGTGCGCAAGAGATATTTTGGACTACTCCATGATTTGGAAACTTCTTCTCCCTGCATTTGTTGTGATCATTGGCTTGAAGATGCTTATCAAAGGCATCTTTGGTCGCAAGGGCTGGGACGATGATGACGACGATGATGACGATTTCGACGAAACCCTCGACGAGAACGGCAATCCCCCCCACACGGCAAACGCTATTTTCTCGGCACACCGCATCAATTATGACGGTAGGGTGTTCCATTCTGCCGAGCTCAACGTCATTTTTGGTGGCGCACAGCTTGATTTGCGCCAAGCTATCATCGAGGGTGACTGCAAGGTTCGCGCCAACTGCATTTTTGGCGGCATTACCGTTCTTGTACCCGATAACGTCAACGTTAAGGTGGAGGGCAGTAGCATTTTTGGCGGTATTTCCAACAAGACCACCGAGCATCCCGACGCGCACACCATCTACGTCAAAGGTAATTCCATCTTTGGCGGTGTTTCTGTCAAATAAAAAAAGTAGGGCGGATTCCAAGCGAATCCGCCCAATTTTTTTGTCTTTTTTCAAAAAAATCAACAAATCCCGACCATATTGTGCTGTAATGATAATGAAGTAATATTTTTTGATAGGATGAGAGGGGCGTATGGATATTTTACAACACCTCAAGAACAATATTTTGTATCTAGATGGCGGCATGGGAACGCTCCTGCAAGCGCGCGGTCTTTCGGCGGGCGAGCTTCGCCCTTGACAAAAGTAAAGCATCTTTTACGGACTTGCCTGCATCATTTTGATGAATTTGCGCATCTCTCCCATTACATAAGCAAGCTCAACCCGACAAACCGCTGTCGGGTTCTTTTGCTTGCTTTTTTTGGAAAAACACTTTACAAATAATAGAAACTGTGCTATACTGATAGCATCCGAATGTATTCCACCACAAGGAGAAGAAAAATGAAGAAAACAATCAAAATTGTTGTTCTCTTATGTCTGTTGCCGGTTGTTGTGCTGTCGATGGCATCCTGCGAACTTTTGAATGGACTGCTTGGCAAAGATGAGCCCGCAGAGACCACTCCCGAGGTAACAACTCCCGAGGAGACTACGCCCGAAGTGACAACACCCGAGCCCCACGTGCATGCCGAGGAGCCTATCTACGGCTATGCCGCCACTTGCACCGAGGACGGCCTTTCCGATGGTGTAAGATGCGCCGACTGTGAAGAAATTCTTGTAGCGCAAGCAGTTATACCCGCTGTTGGACACATTGAGACGGTTCAACAAGGCAGAGAACCTACCTGCACCCAGGACGGACTTACTGACGGCTTGTATTGTTGGGAATGCTTGGAAACCTTTGTAGAGCAAGATGTGATTCCTGCTACAGGGCACACCGAGGTGATCGATGCAGCAGTAGAGCCCACCTGCACCGAAACGGGACTGACCGAGGGCAAACATTGCTCCGAATGTGGTGAGATCCTTATAGCACAGACAGAGCTTTCCGAAAACGGACACAGCTATACATCGGTCGTTACCGCACCCACGGCAACAAAGAACGGTCTGACCGAGTACACATGCTCCGGTTGCGGTGACTCTTACACAGAGGAAATTGTACCCGTTGATTTTACGCTGTTCCAAGGCGATAAGAGCATGCTTGGCTACAATGGCGAAGCAGCATTTATTATCCCCGCCGTGTTTGAGAATAAAGGCAAGTGGTACCGTGTGGTGGCACTTGACGAATATGCGCTCTATCAATGCTCCTCTTTGAGCAGTGTTTCAATTCCCAGCACCGTTACAAAGATTCCGCACCTTAATCTTTATGGCTGCAAGTATTTGTCTGAAATCACGATCGACGAGGAAAATCCGGTATATTACAGCGAGGGAAATTGTATTATCGAACGCGCGACCAAAACATTGATCCAAGGATGTCAGGGAAGTGTGATTCCGGAGGGGATCACCGCTATTGGCTATAAGGCTTTTTCCAGCACCCAAATATCAACGGTTACCATACCGAACGGTGTTGAGCGCATTGATGCGGGCGCGTTCAGTCAGTGTGCCTCGTTACATTCGGTTTCTATTCCAAACAGTGTAATAGTCATTGGCGAAAGCGCATTCTATGGGTGCCAAGAATTAAAAAATATTGTGATCCCCAATAGCGTTACAAGTATATTGAAGGAAGCGTTCAGAGGTTGTACCAACCTGAAAAGCGTTACGATCGGAAGCAGTGTAGGCAGCATCGGTGGCCTTGCATTTGAAGGTACCGCGTTGGAAAATCTGACTATACCGGCAAGTGTAACAAGCATAGCAGCGGATGCTTTTGCGTATTGTAGCAGTAGTTTGCAAAGCATCACAGTTGATGCCGATAACCCCAACTATTACAGCGATGGCAACTGCTTGATAGAGCTTGTAAGCCAAACCCTGATTGTGGGATGTGTCAACAGTCAGATTCCGCAGGATATTAGAATTATTGCCGACTCGGCATTCTATAATTGCACCGGTATGACCGGTATCGAGATTCCCAATAGTGTTCAGGAGTTCGGTTGGGGGGCTTTCAGAAATTGTAAAGGACTGGTCAGAATCGTTTATCGCGGCACAATGGCACAATGGGAGGCGATCAGCAAAGGAAAGAATTGGGATCAAGGAACCGGTGACTATACCGTTTACTGTTACGACGGCGAGATCGCAAAATAATGAGCAAAATGTTCTTACAGCGGCTGTGATATCACAGTCGCTGTGCTTTTTCTTTTATTTTAGTCGGTTTTTTTCAAAAAAATCAACAAATCCCGATCATATTGTGCTATAATGATAATGAAGTAATATTTTTTGATAGGATGAGAGGGATGTAGTATGGATATTTTACAACACCTCAAAAACAATATTTTGTATCTGGATGGCGGCATGGGGACGCTCTTGCAAGTGCGCGGCCTTTTGGCTGGCGAATTGCCCGAGCGCTGGAATCTTTTGCACCCCGACGTCATCACCGAGATTCACAAGCAGTATTTTGATGCTGGCTCAAACGTTGTCAACACCAACACTTTTGGGGCAAACTGCCTCAAATTTGGTGCGGACGAGCTCGAGACAATCATCTGTGCCGCAATTAAGAACGCGCGTCGTGCCGCGACCGAGAGCAAGACCGAGCACCCCAAGTGGGTAG
>JAZSFM010000130.1:0-3502 GCA_045532215.1 Eubacteriales bacterium
GCCTGCAAAAGGATTCTTCTCTATCCACTCATTGGCAAGTGCGAGGTTGATAATCTTCTTCAAGCACTTCATATAACGGATAACGGTATTCTGCTGACAATTCTTCTCGGTCTTCAAATAGAACTCAAAGGCTCGCACAAGTTCGCCGTTTACCTCCGTAATAGGCAAATCCTCTTTGTCGTATTTTAGTTTGATAAGTTCGGCAAGATAGCGAGTACAACTTTCGTAGCGTCTTACGGTGATTAGTGCAAAATCTTTACCCACCAACGCTCGACATTGCTCGTTGTGTTCGCGCATAGTGCCAATGATGGTGCGTACTTGCTCCACCTTTTTGTCCACCCCGAAGAACTTTTCCTGCAATATTCGGGCAGTGATAAGTTCCCCATTCTCTTCAAGTTGCGTGTAAATTCGGTGGAGTTTGATTCGGCTCTCCTCGATGTAGTTGTTTAGCTCGGTTGATTTACGGCTTTTTCCCCTTGCACACTCCTTTGCCTGGTTCCACGATACAGGCTCGATGCTTTTGCGTATGTTTGTTTCTACTCTTGCGCCATTGACTGTGATACGCATACATACTGAAGCCTCTCCGTTCTTCAGCAACTTGGTTTTCTTGATAAAGAAAAGCACATTAAATGAATCTCGTCTCATTTTCTCCTACTTTGCGAAACTGTTTTGAATTTTATTAAATGAATTAGCCGTTGACGCGATATATTGTTTCGGCTTCTTTGAGACTCTTTTCGGCATCTTTTCATTTGTGCTATTTGAAAATAGCCCGCTATTCCCTGCATAACCCAAACAAAAATCTACTCGAAAATAGTTCTCAAATAATCTCGAAATAAAATTCAACCAGTTTCTGGTTAAACATTTCTTTGACAAAAGTAGGAATCTAAACCTGTTTTAACGCTATGCAAAATGTTGTGAATCAGCGAAAAACACTCTTTCAAGGTGGAGATGTTTGGAACACCTGTTTGCTCCACCTCTTGCTCCACCAAAGGCGGTCGTGAACCGCACTTTTTTGCATTTTTCGGGAAAATAAAAAATCCCGATTTTCGTTGAAAATCAGGATTTTACGTTGCTTTGCTTTTCTTTGCTGTGGTGCCACCAGGAATCGAACCGGGGACACAAGGATTTTCAGTCCTTTGCTCTACCAACTGAGCTATGGCACCATAATTATATGCTTCGTGTCTTAAAGCGAGTGCAAATATAGGGTGCTTTTTTTTATTGTGCAAGTTTTTTGCGAAAAAAAACTCTTCGGAGGCGAAATTTACGCTCCCCATACTGACAAATCTAATTTACCACAACAAAATTCATCGGGCCAATAGGCTTTTTTCGAGATTTTTTTGTACCTTGTCGAAAATATGTATTGCTATGAATAGGACTTTTGGCTTCCCGTACAAAAAATCGTTGGTAGCGGTTTTGGTATCGATAATTCTCTCATTTACGTCTGTTTCGTGTGCTTCGGTGCGCCCTCACACGCAACCAAAGCACTCCAACAAGTATGCATATCGCTCGGTAAGCGTCGAAAAGTTTTCAGCGATTTTACAACGTGGTGATGTTGTATTGGTCGATGTACGCACACCCGAAGAGTACGGCGAGGGCCACTTAGAGGGTGTAGATTACAACCTCAACGTGCGTAGCGCAACGTTCTTCAAGGATTACCAATCTTTGCCAAAAGAGAAACTGATAGCCATATATTGCAAGGGTGGTGGTCGCAGCAAACAGGTTGCAGGAGTTCTTGCGGGCAACGGTTACAAAGTTGTGGAACTTGCCGTAGGCTACGATGGCTGGGTAAAAGCAGGTGGGAAAACCGAGAAATAACAAAGAACGAAACAATGCAGCCCCCAAATATAGAAAACTCCTCAAAAGAAGAGCGGCAAGCCTATGTGCTTGAAGCGTGGAAGTGCCTGCACGACTGCGAGGCGTGCGGCAAATGCCACATCTTGAAAGGTCGCGATGCTGAAATAGTGTATGCCGATTACATTAACGGCAAACGCTCGTATATGGATATCACATTGGAGATTAGAGATCGGGCTATCCAAACAAAGTAATATTAATACAACCGTTTCTGCACCTACCGACATAACCCACGTCTGCCGTATATTAAGAGTGCACTATAATTTATGGGTAATGATGCACACCTGAGTATCAAAAGATGAGCATCTACCCCACTCCATCTACTCCCTACTTCTTGCTGAAATCGTAGTTAAAGACGGTAGTACGGTCGGCCTGAGAGTTTGACCCATCGTAACGCAGAAACAAGCCATACGACGTGCGGTAGATTCTTTTTTCAATCGTATCAATACTCAATGCAGAGAAAGAGATATAATCGGGGTTATAGGATACTTTGTGTACCATATTTACGGCTGTTCCGCCGCGCGCCAACGACATCTCGCCCAGCATCAACATATTGTACTTCTTCGACCCATCACTCTTCTTGCATTGATATGAGTTTTTGCTATGGATATGCCCAAATAGATGACACACATATTTCAAATCACCGAGCGAAGAGAAATCACGCTTTATTCTGATGTCGTGAACACCCGCCTTGTCCTTATACTCAGCCTCTAACTTCGTCTTATTCTGAATGGCATCAATAATTTCGGGAATCATAAAAGCATCTTGATAGTAGGTAGCATCGGGGCAAGCATTCTCCTCGCTAAAAATCGGGGAATCACCAAAAGAGTAGTGCATCAACGTAATAACGTGCAACCCCTTCTGCGTAGCATCAACCAACGCATCAATAAACCAATCTATCTGCTTCTGCGAGAATACAGCCGACATAAACGGATATTTTTTCCCATAATCGCCATCTTTATAGTCAAATGGGTCAAGGAATATAAGTCGGAACGGCCCCATCTGATTGTTCGACTTGATATCCATATATCCGTATGCCCTATTCTCCTCGGCATTACCCCACGTCAGATCATTAAATCCCTGCATTGTCGTACACATACGACTGAAATAGTCAGCATTGGCAATTCCCGTTACATCGTGGTTGCCCTTGACATCAATATAAGGGGTTTTGTGAATATTGGCTGCCTTCACAACACTTGAAATCGAATCGAGAGTGGTGATTATCGCAGGAGCATCTTTTTCTCCACAACCATTGGCATTGTCACCCGTATTGCAGATGACATCGAAATCTCCTCTATTAAGACGAAAGGCCTGTCGCAATAAATCATATGAGGCGTGAACATCAGTTATGTGCATCAACGTAAATCGCTTATACCAACTTCGGCCAACACCATTTTCGCTATTCAATCGACCACATCGGTACGCTTGATACTCCTGATTGAAAAGATACGTTTCGATAGCCTCATTTGCCGGCACCTGTGCCTTTTGAGCAAAAATATCCTCACTCAAAACAATACACATTAGCGCAACCGCAATATATAGTATTCTATGTTTCATATTTTCTTGTTTAATACAGTTTTTAGGTAATCCTTTACAAAACCCATCTACAAATATGAAGTAACCCCAAAAGTTTTTTTCCAAACTTTTGGGG
>JAZSFM010000158.1:0-8009 GCA_045532215.1 Eubacteriales bacterium
CCATTTCGCTATTATTGTCAGGAAGTTTTTGAAGGGGTGTGGGGGAACTTTTTTCAAAAAGTTCCCCCACGTTAAACCGCGTCCTTATTTATCGAACAAATAATTCACCTTTCCTGTCAGGAGCGCCACAACACCGCGGTAAACGACGTCGGGGCGATCACGGAAAGTTTTGCGCATTTGGTGTGCGCGGTATTCCGAATCGACGTTAAGTTTGGTCTCAAAAATAGTTTTGTCCTTCTCCTTGAGCGTCAGCACAACGTCAAAAGTGTTGTCGGCACGGCGCTCGGTGGTGCAATCGACAGTAACACCGCGACGCTGAAAATCCAGATAGCGCAGAGCGTAGGTCGTACTTTGGTCGAGCACGGCAGGCAGAATATCCGAGCGAAGTTGTTCCGCTACCATCGTTCCCTTGCGTGTGACCGAATAAAGCGTTTCTCCACGCTCATCTTTGCCGTCCTCGACGATGAGACCGCCATCGAGCATTTCGTGGAACGCCATGGCGAAATCAAGGTACATAACGTAGTCGTTTTGCATGACAATATCATTGATGGTAACGAAGCTGAGCGGATAATTGATGTTTCGCATCAGGTACAAAACAAAAATTTTAACCGTGCTCATGCCTCCAATGGGTGAAGTGGCCATATATTTCCCTCCCTTTTGGGGTCATTTTTCACAAAAAATCATTCTTTCCTCAAAAGTATAGCATATTTTTTTGATTTTTTCAATAGTTTTGTTTGCAATTTGCAAGATTTTGTGGTATGATATAAGGTAAGATATGACAAAACCGCCCGAATGCGGCGTTTTCCCCCGAAAGGAGTTTACCCCTATGTTACAAATTGCAATTCTTGGCTTTGGTGTTGTTGGCAGCGGAACCGCAGAGGTTCTCATCCAAAACCAAAAGCAGGTTGCCGCTTACTGCGGTGACGAGGTCAACGTAAAATATATTCTTGATTTGCGCGATTTCCCCGAGCATCCCCTCGGTGAGCGCGTCGTGCATGACATCAACGTAATTTTGAACGACCCCGAGGTCGTTTTGGTTGCCGAAATGATGGGTGGTGCGCATCCCGCGTATGACTTTACCTGCGCGGCTCTCAAGGCAGGCAAGCACGTTGTTACCTCTAACAAAGAGGTGGTTGCTACCTTTGGTGCAGAACTTTTAGATTTGGCTCGTGAGAACCACGTCTCTTACCTCTTTGAAGCAAGCGTTGGCGGCGGTATTCCGATCATCCGCCCCATGCAAACCGACCTCGCTTCGAACGAGATTCTCTCGGTAAGTGGAATTCTCAATGGCACAACCAACTTTATTCTGACAAAAATGAAGAACGAGGGCGCAGAATTTGCCGACGTGCTCAAGCTGGCACAACAAAAGGGCTACGCCGAGGCAAACCCTGCCGCCGATGTGGAAGGTCTTGATGCCGCACGCAAAATCGTTATTCTTGCTGCTCTTGCATTCGGCAAACTTCTTGACCCCAACAAAATCTCGACCACGGGTATTACGGGCATTACACAAGAGCACACGGCTCTTGCGGACAAGCTCGGCGGTGCCATCAAGCTCATCGGTCACACCGAAAAGGTTGGCAATCGTGTGCTCGCACTTGTCTCTCCCTTCCTCGTACTCCCCACCAATCCCATCTGCCACGTGGACGACGTTTACAACGGCATTTTGGTAGATAGCAATATGCTCGGTCGCGCGCTCTTTTACGGAGCAGGCGCGGGCAAGCTCCCCACCGCAAGTGCAGTTGTAGCGGATATTCTTGACATCCTCTCGGGACGCTCCACCGACCGCCGTCTGCCCCATTGGCAGGTTGCGAGCGACGATGACATTGCAGATGCTACATCGCTCTCTTGTCGCCGCGTTTACGTGTTTGAGGGTTGCCCCAGATGCGAGGCGAAAGCAAAGACCGCTCTCGCAACCGAAGATGGCGTATGGTTGACCGAGAAAAAGTTTGCTGTCATCAGCGCGAAAATGACCGCGACCGATGCCGATGCAAAAATCAAGGAAACGGGACTTGCTCCTATTCTTTCCTTGCCTGTTCTGGATTGATCTTATAAATAGGATAAAAAATCAGCGAGCCGCATAGCGGCTCGCTATTCGATTATTTAGGGGCTAACGAATATTCCACAACATACGGTGGTATTATGTGGCTATTCCCCTTTGAAACAGGCGGACAACCTAATGGAAGGCGGCGAGCCGCCACAAGATTGCAAGCAATCTCTTCGCCCCTACTCGATTGTGAAATTTTTCTTTTCTCGTTTTGTCTAAAAATAAACGATGTTTTTTGTCACAAAAAATCGAAAAAGTATTTACAAACGGGCGATTTTGTGATATACTTGAGGGCAGTAAGTTCATCGGAGGTATTTTCGGGTTCAAACGCTTCATTTGCAAGCCCTGCCATAAGCGACCTTTTCCTCGGTGGGCTCTTTTTTTGTAAATTGAGCAAAACCCACGACTGCGAGACTTCAAAAAATTTAGGAGGAGAAAGAAAATGAATCTCATCTACAATGTAAAAGACAAACCTAAGTTTGGTCAAACCCTCATCTTCGCGTTCCAGCAAGTATTGGCGATCCTCGCCGCCACCATTGCCGTTCCTACTATTATCGGCAACGGAATGTCGCAGTCTGCAGCACTGTTTGGCGCAGGTGTTGGTACGCTTGTTTACCTGCTGTTCACCCGCTTTAGAAGCCCCGTATTCCTTGGTTCGTCCTTTGCATTCATTTCTTCGATGTTCGCAGCATTCGGTGGCGCAGTTTCCGCTTCCATCGGTTACTTTGGTATCATCATTGGTGCGATTTTCGCAGGTCTCGTTTACGTCATCATCGCAGTTGTTATCAAGTTTGCGGGCGTTAGCTGGCTCAATAAACTGATGCCTCCCGTTATCATTGGTCCTACGGTTGCCATCATCGGCCTCTCTCTTGCAGGCAATGCCATCGGTGACGCTACCGGCGGTGCATTGAAGCCTGACGGTGCATTTGTAATGGATCTGCACGCTATTCTCTGCCTGATTTGCGCTCTCGTAACGCTTGCAACCGTTACCGTTTGCTCGGTTTACGGCAAAAAAATGCTCAAACTCATCCCCTTTATTATTGGTATTCTCGCAGGTTATCTCGTAGCTACCGTTTTCACCGTAATCGGTACTGTAACCGAGAACGCTGCACTCGTTATCATCGACTTTACCAAGTTCCAAAATATGCAATGGATTCCCAACTTTGCATTTGTAGAAGGCTTTAAGGGCCTCAAAGAGCTGATTGCTAACGGCGAACTTGGTAGTTACCTCGGCGTTCTTGCAATGGCTTACATGCCTGTTGCATTTGTTGTATTTGCAGAACATATTGCCGACCACAAGAACCTCTCCTCCATCATCGGCACTGACCTGACCGAGGATCCCGGCCTCTCTCGCACCCTTCTGGGTGACGGTGTGGGCTCGATGGCAGGCGCATTCTTTGGCGGATGCCCCAACACCACCTACGGTGAGTCTGTTGGTTGCGTAGCAATCACCGGTAACGCCTCTGTTATCACCATCTTTACCACTGCAATCATCACCATTTTGGCAGCATTCTGCGCTCCCTTTGTTGCGTTCCTTTCCACCATTCCCTCTTGCGTAATGGGCGGCGTTTGCATCACTCTGTATGGCTTTATCGCAGTTTCCGGTCTCAAGATGATCCAGCCCGTTGACCTTGGCGACAACAAAAACCTGTTTGTTGTTTCCACCATTCTCATCTCGGGTATTGGCGGTTTGGCACTGCAATTCGGCAAGATCACGCTCACCAGCGTTGCTTGCTCTCTCATCCTTGGTATTCTTGTAAACCTTCTGCTTTCCAGAAAGCAAAAGGATGCATAATCATTTATAAATCATTTGAGCCGAACACGCACGTGTTCGGCTCTTTTGCTTGACAGATGTCAAAATTTGTGCTATAATGAATTGGATAACAAGGAGGTTAACACAATGGAAAAAAAGGTAACCAGAATTCTATTAACTCACGAAAAAATGTTAGATAATAAAAGCATCATCCTACGTCACCAAAACGATGAGATTGCGGCACTTGAAAAAGAGTTAGAGAAGAAAACTAAAAAACACTCTAAAAAAGCTCAAAAAAGACATACACTATGCTATTATATGGCTTACTTTTTTGTTATGTCCTCCATAATCCTCGCACCGGTCTTATTCAGTGATTGCCATTCTGTCTTCGATTACGTGAGCAGTTCGCTGATCATACTGGTAGGAATTCTTTTAGCAATTTGGAATGGGAAGCGAATATCCTTTTGGAATTTGCAATCGCTATTCCCTACAAATAAAAAGATATTGTCTCTTTTTGAAAAAATCGAAAAACAACGAAAGGAATATTTCGAAATCCCCGAAAATACAACTCCAATCAGTTTTTTGTCTCCCTCTGATTCGGAGGATAATAAGAACTCGAATAAAACAATTTACAAAATAGATTCCTTTGAAGCTTTTGTAAGGGATGGAAACCTATGCCTTTGGAATGACGCTGACCTTTGCGGATTTCCACTTGATGCAATCGAATCTATTGTAATGGTGAAACGTCCCCTAACTTATACGAATATCACGTTTCTTCCATTTCCCGATGAAGATGTGGCAAAAGAGTACAACATTAAATCTGAACCCATCAATCAGTTCATAACACACCATACTATTCCTTGCTATGGATCGATGCGTATTGATTATAAAGAAGAACATTTCGAAATACGCTTCCCCATTTTTGAAGCCAAACAAATATTGAAGTTAGTAAACTACAAAGAACTCAAAAGGAGAAAATTGAACAATGGTACGAAAAAACATCCTCACAGATAACACCATTGATGACGCGTTTATCCTCCGCCACGAAAGTGCAGAAATGGCTACCAAAAGAAAAGAGCTTGGCGAAAAACTGACCGCGGAAGTTCAGAAAACCATTAAAAAAGCTCTTTTGCGCAAGCTACCCTCCTTTGCGGCTTTGCTTATTGGTGCCTTGCTTGGCTTAACTGCTTTTGAGAACCATGGAAAGCCCATCGCCCTCACTGCCGCGGCCGTGGTATTGGTTGCCGCAGGCATCGTGCTTGCTATCCTCAACCACAGAAAAGAAAAAGCCGAAGAAGAAAAGCCCATTGAAAGTCTTACAAAGTTGGATGCACTCTACAACGCTTTTGACGAGGAAGTAAAACAAGACCTCGGTGTTCCCTCGGATGCAGTCGAGGTAGGATTCTTTACGGAAAACAGTGATTTGAATAAACAGGGGCAACCGATTTACAGCAATTACACCGCTTTTGCCTTTGTGGAAAATGAAACACTTTGCTTTTGGCAATACGGTGAAATTCTTGGCGGCATCCCATTGAACGAAATAGAATCCTTGGTAAAGGTCAACGAACCCATCACCTTTGATAACTGGGGATCGGACGATGCCCCCGACAGCCCCAAATACGTGCAATACGGCATTGAAGAAACGCCCGCAATCGGTGAGTATTCTATGACAGGATACTATTCCCTGCGCGTAGTGCATGCGGATGAATCCTTTGAACTCCGCTTCCCCCTCTTTGATTCAGAAAAACTGTTAAAACTCTTGGATCGCGAGATTGTGGAAGAATAAGAAAACAAAAAAGAAAGTCCCAGACTTGGGACTTTCTTTTTTAGATTTTTTCTGTTTTTCCAACTTTCGCATCGGGAGAAATTTCAACCGTTTCGCTATATTGAACCAAGTCGATGTTGCATCCACGCTCAATGGCAACTACGCGACCCGTAACACGAGGACAAGTAACGCCTTCGAGCGCAATCTCGTCGCCCTCAATCGAGGTGGTTACAGATACGCCTTTGCTTGCATGCTTTACAAGAGAGGAAAACAGCGGAAGCTTGGAGATCGCTTTAAGGGGTTCTCTTGGAAAAATAACGATTTTACTGCCGCCAATGCTGCCGATTTCCATCCCGCGCTCAAACTTGATCTCAACATCCTCGGCGTTAAGAAGTCCATTACAGTTCAGTACACCGTCAACTCTTACCTTTTCACCCTCAACGTCGCCACCGACTTTGAGCGCACCTGCAATAGAAAGCAGATTACCCTTGACGTTTCCATTGCATTTTGCACTTCCCGAGATGGAAAGTTTATCTTCAACCACAAGGTTGCCTCCGCAAGAGAAGGAGCCCGAAACGCCCACGTAGTTGGCTTTGACGTCGCCCGAGAACGAGGACGCACCCGAGATCTTAAAGGTGTCGGAACACTCGATGTGCTCACCGTGACTCGCTCCCGATGAGGAAAAGGATTCGCAACGAACCTTTCCATAAAGAGAGCCGCTTCCGCTGACTGATACCCTATTATATTCACCTGCGGGAACCTTTCCGCTACCCGAAATTCTCATATCCATATTTGTGCTCATTGCTTGCCTCCTACAATTTCGTTTGTGATATCTTTTTGTGTGCCTTCCCCATCATCGATGATAACCGCCTCAATGTCACTCAAATAAAAAGTCTTGCGACCAAAAACAGTATCGAGAATGATTGTCGCGTTCTTTTTGGACTCGGTTGAAAAAAGCTTTGAAAGCTCCTCAAGAGAGGTGTCATCCTTTTGCTTTTGAATCAACTCCATGCGCTCGCAAATCAGCTTGCGCGGAAAAAAAGTCTCCTGCCCCGTTACCGTCGATTTTTTGATAAACCAATCCTCGGGGATGAGCCCCTTTCTCTTCCAACGGTAGAGCGCACCGTAGGAGATGCCATATAGCTCTAACAGTTCTTTTTTGGAAATCAATTCTTGCTCCATGTGTATGTCCCCCCTCTCGCGTAACATTGTTACGACTATATTATAGCATAACATTGTTACGCTGTCAAGAGGGTTCTAAAAGATTTTTTCAAAAATCTGATTTTACAAAAAAACAGGACACCCGTAGGTATCCTGCTCTTTATCTCTATAGTATTTTTTATCCCATCAATGCCCAAGTGTTATCGTCGCTATACTCGATTTCTTCCGAGAGAATACTCGCCAAGGTGGCAACCTTTTGCAAGTTTTCTGCCTTTTGAGAATATATCAAAGAAGCGAACAAGCGCTCGCAAAACAAACAAAAAGACAGGCGCGTGCAAAAATCCTCTTCGTCAACCGCTTCGGTGCAATGACGGTAAATCAAATACGCTAAAAAGCGTTTGAGATAGGCATCTGTCTCTTCCCCCTCGGGGCGGTATCTCGACGAATACTGCATAAATAATTGCTTGTGGTCGGCATTGAGATATTCCAAGGAGTTCAAAATTTCCAACCAATCGTTATCTTCTCCCGTGGCGATGGAATATTTGCGGTAGATTTTATCGAGCGCGGTTGTATAATCATTGTTTTTCAGGATTGCATACAACTCGCCGCGTGCGGCGCGACCGTCAAAGAGAACGTCATCGGCTTGGGCATCCACCTCACCAATCTCTTCGATTTCCTCAAAATCAGGGAAAGAGAGAATCAACCTTGCCGCCTCAGGGCAGGACATTCCCAATCCCACCTCGGCAACGCTTGTATAATTGTAAAATCGGGGATGCTCGCGGCAGATATCCGAGAGATAATCCTCGCCCACACAGAGGATGATTTTGCAAAGTCCGTGCTCGTCAAGATGCGGACATCTATCACCGTCGCAAAGGCGAAAATGCGGCGTGTCTTCGAGAGAAATACTATCCATAATCGTAGCACCGTAGCCATTTCGGAGCGATTTGTATTTTTCAAGAGTGTCGGCATCGATATCGATTTCCCAACCGATGCAGCAGCTGTGCTCGCACTTATCTGCTATGCATTTGAAATTTTTGTAATATGTGGGAGCGTAAAGTTTCATAGAGGTTCCTTTGGCTTTTGAAAATTCTAACTATATTATAACATAGATGCGTAGATTTTTCAAGCAAGTTTTGAACACTTGTATATCAATCGACGCCATTGCCTCAAAATAAGCGAGCTTTTTTGAAAAAACTTTATCTTTTTTTGAAAAAGGGGTTGCAATTTGAAGAAAACTATGATATAATATTGAGCGTTGCAGAAATGCACACAGGGGTATAGCTCAG
>JAZSFM010000080.1:0-2361 GCA_045532215.1 Eubacteriales bacterium
CCCTGATGAGAGCGAAACTTGTGACTACATTGCCAACAAGACAAGTAAAAAATTCCACTACCCCGATTGTTCAAGTGTTAGCAAAATGAGCGACTCGAATAAGCAATACTTTACTGCTACCCGCGAAGAAATGATTGCCGACGGCTATATTCCTTGCGGCACTTGCAAACCTTAAAAAGCAATATATCAAAACCGACCATCTTTTTTGAGATGGTCGGTTTGTTTTTTATTCTCTTGTGAGGTCGGGCTTGATGTGCAGCGTTGCGTGATTGCGCAAATAGAACAGCAGTCCAATGAAATGCGGCTGATACGGAATAAAAGAATCTTCCTCAATCATGCGCAAAATTTCGTCTTCATCTGCCCAACGCACTGCTTGAACTTCTTCCTCTTGCAGGGAAAGAGAGGAAATGTCTACGTCCTGCTCCAAAACAAAAACGTCTCCGAGTCCCTCGGGAAAATGCACCGTCAAAGCCGGACGTCTGTTAGAAAAAGATACAGAGAGTCCCAACTCTTCACCAAGCTCGCGCTCGGCAGCCATAGAGCTCGTCTCGCCCGAGATGACGCTGCCGCTGGCACTGATATCCCACATACTCGGCCAGCCAAATTTGTCGGCTTGCCTTTGCTGTATGAGCATTTGACCGCGGCTGTTGAAAATAGCAATGTGCACTACAAGGCGGTATTTGCCCGTGGGATGCGGCGCTCCACGTTGCATTGTTTCACCAAGCTTTTCCCGATCCTTGGTGTAAAGATCCCAAAGTTCCATTTTTTGTTCCTGTTTCATTACGTGTTGGAAGTTTGCTTTTTGGATTCGCGGCGTCGTTGCTCTCTTTGCTTGAGTTGGAGCTTGTGTGCCAGTGCTTTTTCTTGAATGATGCACTTAACCAAGGAGTCGAGGTCTCCACCCTCTTGGTAGTCGGCAGAACAAATGTAGTTTACGCGGTCGTCAAGAAGCAGATCGGTGACCTTGTTCTTCTCGCCCTTTTGGTAAACGGCAATCGAGACGCCGCCTTGCTTTTTGATAAGCGTCATGCAGGGAATATCGGTAATACCGTCGCCAAAGTAAATCATATTGTGGTAAGGAATTTCGCGTTCACGTACCTTGTCGTTAACCTTTTTGTTTTCGGTTTCGTCATAAACGCCCTTGGAAATACGGAACACGTATTGCGTTTTTTGCGTGTAGTTGATGGCAATTTTGGGCCAAATTGCCTTGCCGTTTTCATCAAAGTGATATTGGCAAGCAAAGATTTTTTTGAAGCGGTTGCTGATTTCCGAACCCTCGATGATTTCTTTGATACCGCTGGAGATAACGTAGTGCTCGATGTTGACGCCGATGGATTCGCCATAGAGATTGATGCGCTCGAACCAGTTCAGCACCCCTTTGTAGAAGCGAATATCCTTGCCCACAGAGCGCAGATATTCACGCGTTACGTCAATGCCCTTTTCTTCGCACATTTTTACAGAGCAATAGAGATATCCAAGGATACCCTCCATATAATTTTTTGTTCTAAAACTTTCTACTTTGCCCCAAAATTCGGCGGGTGTCATACCCAAATTGGGGATAAAGGTATAGTTTTGCATATCCTGATCGCACAGAGTTTTATCAAAGTCGTACATCAGGGCAATGGTTGGTTTTTTACGCATAAAGCACCTCTTGTTTTTCTTTCAAATGATTGGTATAGTTTCCCATTGTCCTTATTATAGCACACTTTTTGCACTTTTGCAAGAGTGAATTTGCAATGCGTATGCAAAAAAACGCTTATTTTTGCACAAAAAAGGGCAAGGCAACGGCAGAGCCGTTGCCTTGCTTTTATTGCAAGTTATCAACTTTTAAGTAGTTAAATTATTCTGCAGGAGTTTCTGCAGGAACGATTTCCCAAGATTGAACTTCGAAGAGGCGAGCTTCCTTGGTAGAAGTAGTGGTAGCGGAGTTTACGCAACCAACCTTTGCCAAGAAGGTAACGGTATCGCCAACTGCGATGGAGTTTTCTGCATCACCGGTGAGGTAGCCGCCAGCAACGCTGATGATCATATCTTGACCTTCAAGAGTAGCTCTTGCAAAGCCGTTGGGGTTAACTTGGGTGTTGAGAGTAAGAGTTACATAGTAGAGCTCTTCGCTATATGCGCCCTTTTCAAAGGTGTTACCAAGGGTGATTGCTTCTTCTGCAGTGAGGGTCTGGGGACCTTCGGGCTCAGCGGGCTTCTCTTCAGGAGTCCAGTCAGCAACCTTGGTGAAGTAGAAATCTCTGTAGTGTTGGCACTTAGGAGACTTGGAGGATTGCTCGATCTTGAGGTAGTTGTCACCTGCTACGAGGTTAACATTGATACCGAACATGTAAGAAGACATGGTGTAGTCGTTTTCAC